>NZ_JBTVBB010000030.1:0-93090 GCF_058356305.1 Candidatus Culexmicrobium sp. | reverse complement strand
ATATCATAGACTGCCTTAAATTTCTGTTTTGATCCGACTCTTAAGAGAGATCCATGGACTTGTAGGTAATATATGTCTTTTAGCCATTATTCAGCCACTTCATGTATTTTCTGTACAGGAGCTTGACTCTTCATGGTCAATACCTTATATGACATTAAATTATAAAATAGTTAACTTCAATTAACTTTTTTGTAGAAGCATGTCATTTCACTTTTTTGATTTTGAAGATTACTGTTCCTCCGTTGGTGTATGGTTTCCATGGGTCTACGCATTGTAGGTATGCGTTTTCCCTGTCTTCTGGTTTTGTTAGTCCTAGTTTTACTGGGTCTGCTCCTTCATCTAATGCCACTGCATAGTGTAGTATTACTGATAGGGCGTGGATGCATAGGGCATCTGTTTTGTCTAGCAGTATTCTCGGTCCTTCTATGATTATTTTGTCTCCTACTTTGTGTACTGGGCATTTTCCTCTTACTTCTATTACTTCGATTTCAAGCATTGCTATGTTTTCTTCATGAGTCTTGTTATTGTGTATAGTATTAGTGCTGTTATGAATAGCATTGTTCCCATGAATAGGGCTCCTATTGTTATTAGTGCTATTGGTATGCTGAAGTATCTTGTTTGGTTGAATATCCATATTAGGTATGTGGCTGCAAGTATTCCTGTTAGGGTTAATATTATTCCTGGTATTCCTAGTAGTTTTAGTGGTTTTTCTTCTGTTACTAGTTGTAGTATTCTTGTGATGATTTTTGTTGCGTGTGTTATTGGGTTTTGGGTTGATGCTTCTGGGTGGTGGTGGATTTGGATTGGTTTTTCTGTTATTTTTAGGTTGTTTTTCTTTGCTTGGTATAGTATGTCTATGCTTGCTCCCATGTCCGTGTCTTCTGGTGTGATTAGTTGTACTGCTTTCCTGCTGTATGCTCTGTATCCGCTTTGTGCGTCTGTTAGGTTTTGGATTTTATAGGTTTTCTTTGTTAGCCATGTTATTGTTTTTATTCCTAGTTTTCTCCATGTTGGCTGTTTTGATTCGCCTAGGAATCTTGAGCCTATTACTATGTCTGCTTCACCATTGAGTATTGGCTGGATTAGTTGTGGTATTTGGTTTGGGTCGTGTTGTGCGTCTGCGTCTAGTGTGATCATTATGTCTGGATTTCTTTTCTTTGCTTCTAGGAATAGTGTTCTTAGTGCTGCTCCGTATCCCATGTTTTTGGGGTGGTTGATTACTGTTGCTCCTAGTGCTTTTGCTATTTGTTCTGTCATGTCTGTTGATCCGTCGTTGCAGATTATTATTTCGTCTAAGTATGGTTTTGTTTGTAGGATTATTTTTGCTATGTATTTTTCTTCGTTGTAGGCGGGTATGCAGGCGATTATTTTTGGTTTTTGATTGGTTTTTTGCATTTATGGTACTGTTACGCTTTTTGCTAGGTTTCTTGGTTTGTCTGGGTTTAGTTTTAGTTTTTGGTGTATTTCATCTATTTTTCCACTGTCTTTTTTGATGTGTATTTTTTCTTGGCTTATGGTTGCTGTTCCAGCTGAGTTGTAGCCTTTGTATTCGAGTCTTTTGGGGGCTTGGTGGAGTAGTGGGGCTGTTAGGCCTTCCTTGAGGATGTAGCCTATTATGTCGCACATAAAATTTGAAGCTTAATCTGGTTCTTCTAGTTTTAGTGTTGCTTTTGAATTGTAGTGAACTTTCATATTATTTATGCTTTTCAACGATTTATTGGTGGCTTTATGTTTGACTTGTTACTTGGAGTAGTTTTTAGGATGATTTTTACCTTGTTCCATTCTTCGAGTTTGATTTCTTTATTTATTGCTTTGATTATTATGCTTGTATCTATTGCGAGGTATTTGCTTGTTTTTAGTGAGTGTTTTATTATGTCTTTGTCGTTTGTCCATATTGGCTTTTTGAGTTTTAGTGCTAGAGCTATGAAAGGTGTGTCTTTTTCGTCGAATTGTTTAGCGATTTTGTATGCTTCATGTATTTTGTCTTGGTAGTTGGATTCTTTTATTAAGTTTATTTTTGGTTTTATTAGTTCTCTGTAGATGTAGTTGAATTCTTCTTGTTTTAGGTTGGCTTTTTTACAGATTTTTTCTTTTTGTAGTTCAATTTCTCTTATTAGGTGGAGGGGTGAGTAGAAGTTGATGTTTGAAAATATTATTATTTTTCTTGTTGTTTTGCCTTTTATTATTGCTGAAAGTACTTTGTTTGTGTCTATTATAATTTCCATTTTTTCTTTAGTTTTTGCCAAGCTTTTTCCTTTATTTCTTCATCTAGTTTTAGGATGTCTTTTTCTGTTAGTTTGATGTTTTCTGTTAGTTTTTCTGCTATCATGTATTTTAGTAGGAGTTTTTTGAATTCTTCTGTTATTATTTTTTGTAGTTTGTTCTTTAGGAGTTTGTCTTTTGATATTATTAGGCTTATTTCTTCTGGTAGTTCTATTGTTACTTTAGTCATAGTTTTCCCTGTAGATAGTTTGGTTTTGTACTATTTAAATTCAATTTTTAAGGGGGTTGGTTGTTACGTCTATGTTTATTTTTCTAGGTATAGTTCTTTAGTGTTGTAATTGTAGGTTAGTTTGTATTTGTTGATTATGTCTCTTCCCATTATGCTTGGGAGTAGTTTTAGTTTGGGATGTGGACATTTACTTGTAACGATGTGAATTTTTAGGTGTTCTTGAACTGTTTCTCTGCTTTCTGATATGAATGTTATTGTGGAGTTTATGGGTGTTGCTTTGATTAGTCCTCCTAGGCCTGAGAAGTCTTTTTGTGGTTTAATTTTGGTGATGTTTATTTCGAGGCGTTCTAGGTCTCCCCAGAGGATCATGGTGTTTGAAGCTCCAGTGTCGATTAGGAAGGGTATTGTGGCTTTAACATTTAGTTTTTGGAGGTTTATTGCTGCAACTATGAAGGGTGCTGGAGGATGGTATGCATAGTTTATGTAGCCATGTATTTTCAAAGTATTGCCTCTATTGGTTTTTTGGAAAGGTATTGTATTAATATTTGATTTGGATGTAATCCTTGGGCTTTGAGTTTTTCAATTAGCTTTGTTAAGTTTTCATGTGAGTTTAAGACTTTTTGATTTCGAATTGCAACCCATTTGTTTTCGTATTTGGATAATAGTTTTTCTCGGTTTTGTAGAAACCATTTGTAGTCTTCATTGAATTTTATGAGGGTTAATATGGTTTCCTTGGACATCTATTTCACCAATTTAATTTAACTTTCATTCTGCGTTATATTAAGTTTGTTTTGATGAGGGGTTTGTGGATGTTTTCGTCAGCTAGGAGCTTCAATGATGAAGACTTTTGTTTTCTTTAGGATTTGTGTGGTGTATTTTATGGCTTCTAGAAAGCTGTAGCCCTTAATTGTTGGCATTATTATGCACCAATTAGCTTAGCTTTTATCTATATATTTAAATCTGTTGATGATTGGCGTTGATGGTTTGTTTAGCTGATTTTTGATAGTATGAGTTTTATGGTTTCTTTTTTGGATTTTGCTAGTTCCATGAGTGTGTTGATTAGTCCCTTTTTTGAGGCGTCAAGTATTTCTACTAGTACTACTTTTCGGTTGGAGTCGTATCCTAGGATTACGTCGTTGTCTAGTAGTTCTTCATTTGCTAGGGAGCTTTCCCTAACCTTTAGGACGAGTATGTCGGCCTTGGAGTCATAATTGATGATTAGATTCATTATTTTATAACCTTTAGATGTTAGATTTATACTTGTTTCTGAGGTATTTTTCAACTTCTTCTACTGTTTTTTGGGCTGTTTTGATTGTTTTTTCAATGTTTTTCCATAATTCTTTGTGGTTTAGGTGTCTGTATCTGTGTACTAGTGTGTGTCTTAATGGTATTAGTTGGAGTATGCTTTTTGAAGTTTCCTTGTTTATTATGTTTTCTTTTCTGGCTAGTTCTACATAGTCTTTGTAGTATGCTGCTACTCCTAATCCTAGACCTGTGACTAGGTGTCTCAGTAGATCTATCATGGACTCAATTATTGTTTGCATTGTTCTTTCAAGGGATTTTCTTAGGTGTTTGTTGGATGCTACTTTTTCAAATCCTATCGATAATAGTTCTTGTAGGTCGAATATGTCTTCCTTTATTCTGCTTATAATGCTTCTTATGACCATTATGTCTATTGGATTTCTTTTTAGCCATTGTCTTGAGCATGTTTCCATTTCAAGTTCATATACTTCTACGGCTTCACTGTCTATGTTTACTTTGACTCCCCTATTGATTATTATGGTTCCTTTGCTTAGTATTTTTAGTTTGAGTGTGGGATCTGTGGATTCTAGATTGATTATGGATATTTTTTCTTCTGGTAGTGAGAGTGAATTGGCTATTTCAGCTGATAAATATGGAATTATGGATTTGTCATCGACTATTAATGCTAGGTCTAAGTCGCTTATTGGTGTAGCTTTATGAGTTGCATAGCTTCCGAATAGTATGGCCAACTTTACCTCCTTAAATCTCTTAAAAATGTTTTGAAGTTTAACTTTGACTTCATCCTGCTTCATGTAGCTCATTTCCCTTAACTTAGTTTGCTGCAAGTAAAGACAGAAAGTGTTTATACATATATTTTCTGATTTCTTTTTGTCTTAGTAGTTGTTCGTGTGTTTTAGGCTTTTATTTCTAGTGCTTTTTTGATTTTTTCTGCTATTTTTGTTGCTATTGGTTCTGCTATGTTTTTTGATGCTCTCCATATTTCTATTCCTGCTATGGTTTCGTCTTGTGCTATTTCTATGAATATGTCGTCGTTTATGTCTATGGTGTCTTTTATTGGTCCTTCTTTTATGACTATGTATAGTATGTCTACTTCTGGATCGTAGTGGACTTTCATTTTATTTTCACCCATCTGGCCTTTTTAATACGCTTTTTAACTAACTTGTTAACGTTTACAGTATCTATAATTGTTGTGACCTTAATATTGTTATCCTCAATAGTGTATGCTATTAGGAGGTAGTGATTTTTTCTTTTGTTCTTGGACCTATTGCTATTAGGTTTTTGGTGGCAGTATCTAGGTAGAGTTGGATGGGGGATTCAATTATTTGAGTGACTTCGTCTTCGCTGATTTCTCTTATTTTTAATCTCATTGAAGCATGAGTTGTATAGATTATTTTATTCATTTTTCATTGTTTTAGTTGGGAGATGTATTATGTTTAGGTTTTTTGCTTCTAGTTTTTGTTTGAGTTCTTCGTCGAAGGATGCTAGTTTGTATTGGTTTTTTAGGGCCAGCGTTACGTAAGCTGAATCGTATACAGTTATGCCTAGTTTGGCGGCGTTGTCTAATGCTTCTTTAATTATTTCTTTGAAGGTGTAGATTTTTGATGCACTGTTTGTTATTAGTGGTTCTATTAGATCTCTTAATGTTTTGTAGTTGTTTTTGGGTATTCTTTTTAGTAGGTAGGTGTGTTTCCATAGTACGTTTGCTGTTTCTATGTATGCTAGATCTATTGTTATGAGCTTGTTTTCTGCTTGTTGTTTTAAGAAGTTTGTTGCTGCTTCATAGTTTTGGTCTTTTACTATTATGCTTGAAAAGATTGATGAGTCTATGACATGCATTTTAGGTTTTTTCTCTGAATTCTCTTATTGTTTTCCATGCTGGTTCATCTGATTTTTTAATGTTTTTTAAAGCTTTGTCTATTTGATGGAGGATTTGTTTTAATTCTTCGATCCTAATTTTTTCTTCTATGAATTTTTCGATTTCTTTTTGCCATTTTATGTGTTTTAGGGCTTTTATCTTTGCTTTTAATTCTTTTTTGATTCTTATGCTGAATGTTTCAGTAGACATTTTTATCCACAAACTTGTAGACAAGATATGAATATAAATTATTCGTTATTTTATAGTCTCTCTAATAGTTTATTGTTTTATGTTTTCTATTCTTCCAGTTGATAGATTGTCTATTACTGTTACTTTGATTTTTAAGTCTTGGTTTTGGCTTAATGCTTGGTATGCGAGTTGATTGTATAGTTTTTTGTCTTTGAGAATTATTGGTTTACCCTTTGAGAGAATTTTGAGGCGGAGTTTTGGCGGTAGTTTATTTATGGGTGTTAGGTGTATTGGAATGTTTATTGATTGTTCAAGTTTATCTGCTAGTAGGAGGAGTTCTTTGAATTGTAGGGGAGGAGTCGTGTATATGGCTAAGTCTATATCTCTTATTAGGTTGCTGTGAAGGATGGATCCATAAATGATTGCTAATTTGACTTTAGGGTTTTTCTCTAAATGCTTTTTAAGTTTGACTGCTGATTCTTTTAGACTTGTATTGTAATATTTTATTTCCATGTTCTGATATTCTCCTCCACGATACGTAATAGCTCATGTATGCATTTAAAGTTGCTTTTAATATTTTCATATATTTTAGAGTCATCTATAACCCAGTATCTATGGATTAAGAGGTTTCTCAGCTTAACCAAGGCTATGAGATCATCTCTACAGTTAACATTTAATCTTTCAGCTACATGTCTTACTGCATCTGCATAGGTTTGTGGAGTATGATTATAAAGTTCACGTGAAACATGTATACATAATGCTACCAGAGCTTCAACTAATACTATGACATTATATCGAATGGCATATTTCTCGTCAATGTTGAGATTTATGAATGGTTTTGAAGTTAGCCTCTTAAGCTCCGTAATGGTCTCCCTAATTTCTGAAATTCTATAATCAATAACATCAATGTCTATGGGCATTTCTAGAGATAACGGATAACTATTATACTTTTATTAGTTTTGCTTTTCTTTTGTATATTTCTAGTTTTTCTGGTGGTTGGATGTGTATTTCGAAGGGTGGTTTTATTTCTGCTTTCCATAGTTTTAGGTGTATTTGATCTGGATTTGCTCTTGTTATTATTAGTATGTCTATGTCGCTTGAGTAGGTGTGTGTTTTTTCTGCTACTGATCCGAATAGGTATATTTCAGCTTTTGGATCTATTTGCTTGATTACTTGTTTTATTGTTTCTAGGTGTTTCTCTAGGTTTTTGAATATTTTCTGTTTTCTAATTGCTTCTTTAACTAATATTTTATGGGACATTTTCCATTATCTCCAATACTGCTTTTAGAAGTTTTTCTACTTCTTTTCTCTTAAATTCTCTTCCAATATATCTTGATGTTATGTATGCGTCTTCTAGTATTCCCAGTTCTAATAGGTAGGTGTCTAGTAGTTGTTGAATTTTTTCCTTTTCACTTGATGTTTCTGATAATATTTCTAGAAGTCTTCTTAGGCTGTGGGTTTTTGGATATTCGACTCCTTCTGCTAATAGTTTTGCTTTTAAGAATAGTTGTAGTGATTGCTCTAGGCTGAAGGCAGCTAAACTATAGAAGCCCCTTCTTATTTGGATTCTAGCTGTTTCTAGGAATTCTTCTGATCTTTTCATTAAATATTCTATTTCACTTTTGCTAGTCAATTGCCATCCTCATAGCTATAAGTTCATTTGACATAGTTTAAATTTATGTTTTCTTCTTTATAATTACACTGTATTTATTTGATGCTTGTCTGTTACATATTTCAATTGCCATTGTCAAATTCTCCTTTAATTATTTGTCTTTCTCTGGTCTGTTTTAGTTCAGTTAGAGATGGGAAAACTTATTATTTTGTGTTTTGATTTTGAGTTTTGGGTGGCATTTGTGGAGGAGTTACTTCTCACTTTAATGGAGGATGAAGAGTTATTGTTGACGCTAATTGAACCTGGAGTTGTTGAGGATGTTGAGGTTAAGGGTAAGGATAGAAAGAGTTGATGGATTGACATACGTTAATTACTTGGCTATTGGGAATAGTGGTTTCATTGGCGTTGAGCCTGAAGTTCTTCTGCCTTCTAGTATTGCTGAGGAGCTTAGACTTAATGAGCTTGGTGAAGCTGAAGTATATTCTAAGATTACTGGTGATGGCAGACGTGTGAAGTTTTTGAGGTATAGGAATGCTGTTAAAGTGTATGTGGATGCTGAAGATAGAGTTGAGGGGCCTGTTGAAAGTGCAGTTCTAATTTCACCTAGGGCTAGATACATATTGCTTAATGATAAGCTTCTTGGGAAACTGAGGATAGTTCTTTTAGATTTTGGTGAGGGAATCTGGTGCTTTAGAGATGAAGTTGGGAAAAGAGAGAGAAGAAGCATTTAATCCACACTATAACTTAATCGTATATTACTTGATGACTTAAATTTCATAGCAACTAATCATTATATTTTATAGATGAATTCTCTGCTATTGCTGTTTTGGATAATCTGCTCAACTTATTTTGACAGCTTTTCTATTGCTTGTTTTAGGAGTTTCATTGTTTGGTTTAGTGTTTGTCTTGTTTCTTTTGATTCTTTTACTAGTGTTTCTAGGATTACTGTTAGTTTTTCTGATATTTCTCCATATTTGTTTAGGATTTGATTGAATTTTTCATCTGTTTTCTTGGTGAAGTCTCTGAACTCTTGCCTATAGTCTCTAAACTCCTCTCTATAATCTCTAAATTCATTTCTAAAGTCTCTAAACTCTTCTCTGTAATCTCTAAACTCTTTTCGATAGTTTCTAAACTCTTCTCTATAGTCTTTGAATTCCTTCCAGTAGTTTAGGAATACGCTTTGCATTGCTCCGAAGCCTTCTTGGAGCTCTTCTGCTAATTCTCCATAAATTATTTTGAATGTTTTTAGTTTTGGATTTATTTTTGCTTCTTCTATTTTAATGTTTTTTACTTTTCCTAGGGGTGGATGCTTTATTTCTTCTAGGAGTTTTTTGAGTTTTTCTTCTTCTCCTTGTATGAATATTTGGACTGATCCATCTGGCTTGTTTTGAATGTATCCTGTTAGGTTTAATTCTTGAGCTAGGTCTAGGACATGTCTTCTATAGCCTACTCTTTGAACTTTTCCGTATACTGTTATGTTGTAGGCTTTTAGTTGCTTGTTATTTTGCTTCATGGTTGAGGTTATATGGCTTCGTTCTATTTTATTTTTATTAGTTTTGCTCTTTTCTTGTATATTTCTAGTTTTTCTGGTGGTTGGATGTGTATTTGGAAGGGTGGTTTTATTCCTGCCATCCATAACTTTAAGTGTATTTGGCTTGGATTTACCCTTGTTATTATTAGTATGTCTATGTCACTTGAGTAGGTGTAGGTTTTTTCTGCTACTGATCCGAAGAGATATATTTTGGCTTTTTGATCTATTTGCTTGACTGTTTGCTTTATTACTTCTAGATGTTTCTCTAGGTCTTTGAAGGTTTCTTGCCTTCTAATTGCTTCTTTAACTAGTATTCCATGGGACATTTTTGTTTTTACTATGACTGTTTTCTCCATACTAATTTATGTATTCTTTATTGTTTCTTTGTTATGTTATGGTTGGGTGATTTGAGGAGTATGAAGATATATTCCTTCTGTTAAGCCTAGCCACATAATATAGGCGGGGTTTAAGAGCCATTTTCTTGCTTGAGGGCACCATTTAAAGACATTATTGTTTTTAAAGTTTTCCATCATGGTTTTGGCTCTATTTAACCCCGCCTTTAATATTTTGACGCCGGGGGTTAGAATGAGCTTCTCTATAATTGACTTTAATATTTGAATTATATGTTGATTTATTATTTTGCTTTTAATTTTTGAGTATATTAGGGCTGCACGGTAGAATGCTCTTTCAACTCTATCGAGTTTCCTCCAGTTTCCGTTCCTTATTCCCCGGCGAAAATAGGAAAATAGGAGATTGTAAGTTAGGGGCATATTGTCCCCTTTTTAGATTATGTTTTAGGTCTATAAAATTTTATCTATTTGATAGTTAATTTTTGTGTAGAAAATCAATTTGATTTCCATAGTTCAAGTATAAGTGGAAAAAGGTCATTAGGCTATTTTCTGGTCTTTATTGATACTCTTTTGCTCACTAATCCCTCTTCCCATTATTCTGAGTCCTGCATATCTCGTGTATTTTATGCAGAGCTCATCCTTATATGAAGCACCTAGTATATGTGCTATTTTCATCTCAACATAAGTTCCCACATAGATAGTTAAGAAGCTTGGAATTAATGGTCTAACAAGGCTCAGACTTTAACATCTTTAACATTATATCTGCTTCAATTTTTCTTTCTCTTCATGAGATATGTTAACTTCAAGCTCTCATTCCGATATTATCCCGGAGAGGGCTATAGGTTTTCCATTGGCCCTTACCCATCCATACTTTCCATTTACAGTCTTGTATCTGACAAGTTTAGCCTTCTTTATCAGTCTTCTCCCCTTCTCAAAGAAGCTTTTTATCGCTTCATTTCTATCCCAGAGGATAACTCCATCATAGAGTATGTTGAGCATTAGAGGTGTAAGCTCATAATCCTCACTAGATATCTCATCAAGCTTTACATCGATTAATGTGAGAGGCATATTCGCATATTCGGCAATCACACTATATGCCTTGGCCCTTACATCGAATCCACTTAAACCCTTAAAGACTATAAGTACGTCGACGTCGCTGTCTCTCTCAGCCTCTCCACGAGCTCTACTACCAAATAAAACTAATCCTACAAATTCTTCTCCAAAAAGGTCTGCTAGCTTCTCAGCAGCATCCCTTAAAGCCTTGATTAAATCATCCATCGTTTTCTCTCCAAGCTAATTAACCCAGTATACTAATTTCAATCTTTCTAGCTCCTAATCATTCTTGGTTGTAAATGTTTCTTTGATAGTTGAAAGGAATTTTGAATAGACATCCATACTTGGAGGAGGGGATGATGTTTTCCTAGAATTTATAGCAAATAGCAAAAATAAGAAGAGAAAGAAGTATGTAACCTACAGTTTATTAATTTTATGTTACATTGATAATTACAATAAGGTAGATGCCTAAATAATTCTGTTTTTAATTTCATATTTTCCACATAGTCTCTTTGCTTTTTCTTCAAGCTCTCTTCGATATTTCTTTGATGGTTGAAAGGAGTTTTTGAACAGACTTTTATATTTGGGAATAAGATGTGGATAATGTTTTTCTAGGAATTTATAGTAGAGAGTTTTACAGTCTGCTGGTTTATTGCCATATAGAGTTAAGGCTCCCATAAAAATGAAATCTGCCCCAGAATCCCTTGCTGTCCTTATCATTTCATTAAGTTCTTTTTCAGAGTCTGACAAGTAGGGTAAAATGGGTATATAGGAGACACCTACTAAGAATCCATTTTCTTTACATTTCTTCATTGCCATGAGTCTCTCCCTTGGTTTTGGTGCTCCTGACTCTAAAATTTCCGCTAAATCTTCATTTAGAGTTGAAATTGAAAAATTAATTATCACACCTCTCTTTAACTTATCCTTCAAATCAACTGGCAGTATAGCTTTTCTATCAATCTCCCCTAGTAAATCTAAATCTCTTAAGACTAGAATTGACTTTGTAAGTATATGGATGGGAAAATGATATTTTAAAATTACTTTAAGCAATCTTCTTGTTAACTTTAATTTTTCCTCTATTTTCTGGTAGGGTTCTGTTACTGTTGATAGGGCAATAATTCCATACTCTTTTTTCTTTGCTCTTCTCTTCAACTGTTTGTCTAAAATTTTTGGAGCATTTATTTTTGCTGATAAAGTTTTCGCCATGTTTTCTCCATATTTACTTCCTCTGATATAGCAGTAAATACAATTGAAGGAGCATCCAGAATATGGATTTATAGAGTAGTCATCTAAAAACCAGGCATCCCGTTTCTTATGCTTGTTGAGAATTGACTTTACATAGATTTCATTTATCATATTTAATTCCTTCAATTTCAAGTAGTTTCTTCTTAACATTTATTCCTAGAGGATAGAAGCTCATTAAGGTTCTCTTTTTAATTAGTAGTCTATGGTATGATATTAACATTTGGAAGGGATTTCTCATTAATGTTACTAAAACCCCTGAATATCTAACTCCTGAACGCTTTGAAAGCTCTGAATACGTTATTGCCTTTCCCTTTGGAACTTTTACTAATTCCTCATAAACCATTCTGTTTTTGTAATTGAAGTTTGGTAGTTTAAAACTTCTACGTTAAACCCGAAGAGGTCCAATTCAGTCATCCTTTCATCATGCTTACTGGACAAGTGGATTTCATTTTAATTTGTTAGGTTTGGAATATATATTATGTCTAGGTTTGATGCTTTAATTTTTGTTTTAGTTTCATGTCGAAGGATGCTAGTTTATATTTGGTTTTTAAGGCTAAGGTTATGTAGGCTGAGTCATATACGGTTACTCCCAGTTTGAGGGCATTATCTATTGTTTGGCTTAATATTTCTTTGAAGATGTAGATTTTAGCTACACTATTTGTTATTAATGGTTCTATTGAGTCTCTTAGTGTCTTATAGCTTCTTTCTGGAATTCTCTTTAGAATATAGGTGTGTTTCTATAATACATTTGCTGTTTCTATATAGGCTAGATCTAATGTTATAAGTCTTTTTTCTGCATGTTGTCTTAGAAATTTTATTGTAGCTTCATAGTATTGGTCTTTTACTATTATGCTTGAGAATATTGATGAGTCTATGACATACATTTTAGATTTTTTCCCTGAATTCTCTTATTGCTTTCCATGCTGGTTCATCTGATTTTTTAATGTTTTTTAGGGCTTCTTCTATTTGATTAAGGGTTTGCTTTAATTCTTCTATTCTAATTTTTTCTTCAATAAATTTTTCAATTTCCTTTTGCCATTTTACATGTTTTAGAGCTTTTATTTTTGCTTTTAATTCCTTTTTAATTCTTATACTGAATGTTTCTGTAGACATTTTTATCCACAAAACTGTGGACAACATCTATATAAGTAATTTGTTGTTTTAGAATCCCTGAATATTTATGGTTAAGTCTGATAGACTATTTTAGATCTAAATATTTTCTCAAGATTTTGTCTATTGATGCACATATTGACACTCTCTCCGCTGAAGTGGAGAGATTCTCGGTTTTTTCAGCCTGAAGGCTTCATCATACCGAGTTCTGAGCTGTGTAATATTGATCTCAATCTATTCAATAACACTTCAACTAAGAAATCACATGGAAAATCCTATGGCTGGGAAAAGTTGTGTTTAAATAGTGATTTCCTGATTTGATAATTTAGTCTCAATTATATTAAAATTCATAAGTTTGACTTGTCAAATTATAATTTCAACTGATAATTTAAAATATGGTGTTTTAATTGTTTTACAATCTCTTCTTTAACTTCGAAGTAATAATTCGGCTTCCCCTCACTCTTTATGCTCCTTAGATTCTTGTTAGTTTAGTCATTCTCTTGTACCATTGGATGTCCTTTGGTTTCCTTACATGTATTTCGAAGATTTTTGTGAATTCTTCTTTGACTATTGCTTCAAGGATTTTCAGCTTATCCTTTTCCGTTATTATTAGTATGTCTATGTCACTTGAGTAGGTGTGGGTTTTTTCTGCTACTGATCCGAAAATGTAGATTTCAGCGTTTGGATCAATATTTAACACTATTTTCTTTAGCTTCTCTAAATAGGTGTTTAAATTATTGAATATTTCTCTTCTTTTTAAAGCTTCTTTTATGAGGTATTCATACATGTTTTATAACCTCATCAAATGCTTTCTTAACCTTCAGAACCTCATCCTCTCTAAATTCTGTTGCCACATATCTTGAAGAAATATATGCTTCTTCAAGAAGTCTTAATTCTACAGCATATTCTTTCAAGAGTTCTTTCAGCTTATCATCATTTCTTATGGTAGCTAAAAGCTCTAAAAGTCTTCTAATACTGTGAGTACGAGGATATGCTACACCTTCATCTAGAAGTTTTGCTTTAACTTGAAGCTGTAAAGCCTGTTCTAGGTCGAACATTGCTAGGGCATACATTTCATTTGCCATATGGAATTCATATGTTCGAATATATTCCTTGGATCTTTTTCTTAGCGATTCAGCCTCCTCCCTACTCATATATTTACTCGTTTTACAACTGGAATAAGAATTTTGCTGTTTATACAAGGCTCCCTTAAGATGCAATTTTATTTGACTGTTAAATGCATCCTTCATGTCGGCAGCTATTATCACTAAATAGTAGGGATATAGCGTTCTCAAAGGCTCTTCACGTTTAAGTGTCTACGAGGCTCTCTATTATCTGAATACATTTTAAATGTTATTGATGTCAAGTGGTATGGGATATTAAGTTTTATTTTTAGTGGTTTTTATTGTTTAGTGGTGTTGATGATGAATGATACTATTACATTGGTTGATGGTGTGAGGGTTGGTTATTGTCATGACTATGAGAGGTTGACTGGTTGTAGTGTAATTGTTTTGGATGAGGATTGTATTGTTGGTGTTGATGTTAGAGGTGGAGCTTCTGGTACATATGAAATTGCTGGTTTTGGACTTGGTTCTCTGAGGAAGGGTGTTGATGCAATTTTTATTTCTGGTGGTAGTGCCTTTGGATTGGATGTAGCTAGTGGTGTTAAGAGAGCTTTAATTGAGATGGATAGGGGTTTTGAAACTCCACTTGGCAGATTGCCATTGGTTGCTGGTGGTATTATTTATGATTTAGGTGTTGCTAGGGGGCTTCCAGATAGTGAAATGGGATATATGGCTTGTAGGAATGCTAGCTCTAAACCTGTCGAAGAAGGTAGTGTTGGAGCTGGATTGGGTGCTACTGTTGGGAAAATGCTTGGATTAAAATATTGTATGCGTGGTGGTTTAGGTAGTTGTGCATTTAAGCTTCCAGGTGGAATTGTAGTTGGAGCCTTAGTTGTTGTTAATTGTTTTGGCAATGTATTTGACTTGGAGAGTGGTAGAACTTTAGCTGGCGTTAGACGTATGGATGGTAAGGGATTTATTGAAGCCTATGAAGCTGTAAGGTTACTTGGTGATGTTAGTGGACTAGAGAATTTAGGTTTGAATACTACTGTTGGTGTTGTAGCTACTAACGTTAAACTTGATAGGAATGAAGTTGCTAGAATTGCAGTTATGAGTCATGATGGATTGGCTAGGGCTATTAGACCTGTTCATACATTTCTTGATGGTGACATAATGTTTGCAGTTTCCACTTGCAAAGTAGATCTACCAGGAATTGGAAGTTTTAGTGGTGGAAAGAGTCCCTTTAGAAGGCTTGATGGAAGAAATTATCTCATTAGCCTTATTGGTGAAATTGCAGCTGAAGCTGTTAGGAAAAGTGTTTTGAGAGCTATTTTAAAGGCAGAGTCTATTGAGGGAATACCGAGTGCAACTGACTATCTGGAATTAACTGGCTGATTGATTTTAGAGAAATGTCTTAGGTTTAACTCCACTTTTCTATTGTTTTCTTTAATCCTTCTTTTAGAGTTGTTTTAGGATGGAAGTCTAACTCACTTTTTGCTTTAGAAATGTCTGCATAGCTGTATCTTATGTCTCCCTTCCTCTGCTTCTTGAAAATTATTGGTGATTTGGTATGTGTTAATTGCTTTATTGTCTCTGCTAGTGTTATTATTTTTGTTGGCTTTCCAGTTGCAATATTATAGGTTGCAGTTCTCTTTGCCTCTAATGCAAGCTTGAAGGCTTCAACTACATCTTCTATGTAGATGAAGTCTCTTACTTGGTATCCATCTCCATAGATTTCCAATGGTTTTCCATTTAGAGCATTATTTATGAATATGGTTATTACACCTGAGTATTGGTTTAAGGTTTGTCTTGGCCCATAGGCGTTGAATATTCTCAGTATAGTTGTCTTTATTTTGTATAGGTTGCTATAGGTTTTAAGATAGTTTTCAGCTGCTATTTTAGATGCAGCATATGGAGATAATGGCCTTAGTGGATGAATCTCTTTTATTGGTAGGTAGATTGGATTTCCATAGACTGCAGCTGATGAGGAAAATATGAATTGTTTCACCTTTCTTTTAGCTGCTTCTCTAACTAGCTTTAATGTTGCAGTTACATTTACTCTATGATAGATTAATGGTTTTCTCATTGATTCAGGTACACTTGTCAATGCTGCTAAATGTATTATTGCATCTACATTTCCAATTGCTCTTCTAATTACTCTTGTATCTGTTACATCTCCCTCTATGAAGATTAATTTTCCCCTTTCTAGGTGTGGTTGAATATTCCCTATTCTTCCAGTACTTAAATTATCTAGAACTATTAACTCATGATCATCTACAAGTTTGTCTACTAGGTGGCTTCCAATAAATCCTGCTCCACCAGTAATTAGAATTTTCATCGCTAAATTCTATTATTTATTTTGGTTTAAAGAATATTATGGATGAATTAGTCTAAAATTATTTGTGAGGCAAATTAACTTTAAAGTATATACAATTTATTTATACTTTAAATTACTTTATTTACTTGAGTTTATATGTAAAATGGGTTGTATATGATGTATGTTTGATCGTTCCTACTCTTCCTTTTTAGTTTCCTCCTTCTCTTCCTTCTCTTCTTCCTTTTTTGCTTCTTCCTCTAGTTTTTTAAGTTCTTCTTCTAGTTCCTTTTCTATTTCTTCTATTGGTTTTGGTGGTGGTGTTGTGGCGAGTGTATAGCCTATCCATGCTACTATTGCTAGTACGACTCCTACAGCTGCAAGTAGGGTTAACTTGATTACTATTACATCTAATCCGATCCAAGGTGGGAAGAATAATAACCAGAGATAAACTAATATTCCTATTATTGATCCTACTAGTAGGCCTGCCCCAATTAAAGCATCTCTTTCCATGACAACTCCCCCAATTACATCTTTAATTTATCATTATTTTATTATAAAACATTTACCAATTTCCATGTTTTCTAAACGAATACTTTTAAGCTTAAAATAATGGTTAAATATGAGAGTCAAACTAATACCTCCTTAAAATAGTTTTGACACTTCCCCTACTAAAGAAGGAGAGCTTTTGGCGTCAATTTAGTAAGACTCGTATATAATTAAATATCATGTTTAGAGAATATAATTCAAGTGAGAAAATGGTTAAAGTTGATGTCGTTAGAATTAGAAGATTAATTAATGAAATTTATGAAGGATATGGAGTCATCAAGAATATTGTCAGTATGCCAAAGGAAAAGTTCCTTAACGATTTAAGGGCCAGATATGCAATTAGATATGCTATAATTGAAATTGTTGAGGCTGCTGCTCTTATAGGATTACATATACTTGAGAATAAATTTGGAATTTCACCTGAAACTTATAGTGAAATTTTTGATATACTTGCAAAATACAATGTAATAAAACCAGACACATGTGATGGTATGAGGAGACTTGCTGGATTGAGAAATATTGTAGTTCATCGTTATTGGATAGTTGATGATTCAAGAATATATGATGAAGCTTCTAGGAATGGCTTGTTCATTATTGAAAAGTTTATACGTGAGGTTGAAGAGTATGTCAAAGGATTTTAAATTTTTTGAGATTGATCCAAATAGATTGAAGAGCATTCTCATACATCTAATGGATGCATTAAAAGAGAGGAAAGAAGTCATTTTAGCTATTGTTTTTGGTGGAGTGCTTGAAAGGAGTAGAGTTAGAGATATAGATTTGGCTGTCCATTTGAATTCTAATGAAATTAGCGATGAAGTTGAAGCTGCAATCTATTCAGAAAACCTTTCAAGAAAGCTTAGTAACATGATTGGCATACCAATTGATGTTATTGTGCTTAATTTTGCTCCAATATGGCTTAAGAGAAGAGCACTAAATGGAATAATTCTGGTTGATAGAGATCCAATACTTAGACTCAGCCTTAAATTAGCGGTAAATGATAATTTAATTAAACGTTTCACTAAATAGTTGAATACTATATGGAATAATATTTCCTTCCACTTATAGATATGTATAGTGTATTTTTAGGGATTTCAGTCTTGGTATAGAGGTTTCTTCCATCTATCATTATGACTGGCTTCCTAGCATTTTCAACTAGCTTAGTTAAGTCTAGTTTTTTGAATTGATTGTGGTCTGTTGTAATGATTATTGCATCCGCATCTCTAACTGCTTCTTCTAATGATAATAATGGGATATTATTCTCCATAAGCTTTGAATCATACTTTACATAGGGATCATGAACTCTAACCTTTGCATTTAACTTGACTAAATAGTCTATTAACGAATATACTGGTGATAGTCTTGTATCTGAAATATTTCCTCTAAAGGCAAGTCCAAGTATAGCTACACATGATTTTTCAATACTCTTTCCCACCTCCTTGAAGGCATCTAATAGTAATTCTACTGTATATGAAGGCATTTCATCATTTATCCTTCTAGCTAGACTTGTTAATTGTAGATTTACACCAACTTTTTCAGCTATTTTAATTGTAAATTGCGGGTAAATTGGAATGCATGCTCCTCCAACTCCTACTCCAGGTATGTGGAGATGGCAGTATGGTTGACTATTTGAGGCCTCTCTAATCTCCATGAAATCTACATTCAATTTTCTACATAGTTTCGCCAGTTCATTGGCTAATGCAATATTAACGTCACGATATATTCCCTCAAAAAGTTTTGATAGTTCTGCAGCTGTAGAGTTGCTTAGTACTATTACACCTTTCCTTGCTATACATTCATATAGAGCGGCTACTGCTCTACTGCTCTTAGGACCTATTCCGCCAATAATTTTTGGATAGTTTTCCTCAATATCCTGTAATGCTCTTCCAATAAACACTCTTTCAGGACTGAAAGCTAATCCAAATTCCTCCTCAACTTTTAATCCACTAATTTCCTCAAGTATTGGTTTTGCAATTTGTTCTGTTGTTGTTGGAGGTACACTTGACTCAATAATTACGAGGTCTCCAACTTTGAGGCCTTTTGCAATCCATTTTAATGCTGACTTTAAAGCTGAAAGATCAAATTCAAGTGTTCTTAAATCTATTAGAGTTGGAACTGTAATTAGCTTTACATTCGTCCTCTTAGATGCCTCTACACCATTTATTGTGGCAGTAAAGCAACCATTCCTAATATACTTCTTTAGAACTGGTGTTAGTTGAGGTTCATCTATAATTTTAAATTTTAATGAGTTTAATGATTTAACCCATTCTTCATTAATGTCTACTCCAATTACCCTTGCCCCTGCATTTAGCCATGAAATTGCAAGTGGAATTCCAACTCTCCCTAAACCATAAATTGAAACTGTTATCAACCCATCCTTAAGCATTGACTTCAACTTGACTGGAGGTAAATCTAGGAGGTTCATAGAGACACCAAATTAACTGTTTTTTCAGAAAAAAGAGTAAAAAACACCTTTATATAAATATTTACCCCATCAGCAATGATGCCCCCCTTTACATATATCCATAAAAACACTTGTCCACATATAATCAATTGAATTAACATTCAAGGTGAAGACACATCATAGTTTTAATTGTAATGTGTCATTAAACTATATAATTTCTCAAGGCCTCAATAGTTTCATTAGGTGAAGCAATGTTCTGGATGGAGAGACCAACTCTAATGGTCGGTGATGAAACTTTATGCTCAATTCTAAGTGAGAAGATGATTAGTAGAGGAGCCTACATATACTATTTAGCTCCAATTAAAAGTAGATTCGACATAGCTTATAGTAGCAGAATGCAAATCATAAGCAAGGATCCAGCAAATATAACTGGATCTGAGAGATTTATTAGAAGATCATCATTAATCTTCTATATGCTCTCAAGTAAATATTTAGAGAGAAACTATAATGCTACACTTGAATTCATAAGGAAAATTACAAATTCAACTATAAGTAGAATTGCAAAAATAATAGTTACAATACCAATGGAGGAGGGAAAAGTAGACTTAACAGAGCTTATAGAAATATTTTCAAGCAACACCCATACTATCGGTTCAATAGTAGCTGTACCATCAATTTATGGGCCGAGGATACAGAGGGGATTAATATTTGAAGCCCTAAAACAGTTGAAGGAAGACCCATATGAAATTAAAGTGGAGGCAAGCCCCTACAGCATGAAGGAATTCATATACATTGAAGATGCAATGACAGCTATAACAAAGCTGCTAGACAAAATAAAAAGCTTCAAAATCTACCGTTTAACTGGAGATAAAATTAGAGTTTCAATTTTAATTAGAAGACTATTAGTAATGCTGGGATTAGATGGAATAACAGAAATCAAGTATACAGGTAAAATCTTGAGGAAGAATAGGAAGCTTATTGAAATCTCCAAGGAGCTTGAATGGTTTAAGCCAGCCATGAAGATAAATGATGGTTTAAGAAGAACCATAGACTGGTTTGAAGCAACATATGGACCAATACTAGTATGTCCAAGAAAATAATTTAAAAGCTAATCATCCTTTTAAATTCCTTAATTGAATCCCTAGCCAACCTTCTAGTTTCCCTATCAATTAGAAATAATATTGAGAAGTAAGTAAGAGCACCTAGAAGAACACCCTTAAGTGAATTTATAAATGCATCTAAAAATCTTTCATAACTAGTTTGCCCAATACCAGTAAACCATAAAACAATAAACATTACTGTTGAAGAGAAAAGATACCTTAAAATCCTATTATAGGGCAATGTCAAGTTTAATTCACTTTTAACCTTAAACCAGAAATATAGGAGAAGTATGAGGAAGATGAAAGCTTTAATACAACTCCAACCGAAAACTATGAAGGCAGCATCACTAACTCCAATAATTAAGGTGTAATTTAAGAAAACATACAATATTAAAAGCATAATAATGAAAGCCACTAGACGAGCTGAAGGAACAACAAACAATTTACTCCTAATATAATCGATGAATGATGCATCCCTATTCAACTCAACCCTCTCAATACCCATTAAACTTCCAGAAAGAATACCACTAAAACTAAAGAGTAAAGCGTAAATTGATGAAATCATAAGGGCATCTGAAGATACTGTATAATCAATTTTCAGTAGTGATAGAAAACTTTTAGACATAGCCATAGTTCCAAAAACCATTGGAAGAGAAAACATTGAAACATAGTCAATTACAACTTTAACATCTTCAGCTCCACCACCACTAAGAAGTCTAGGGTAAAGTGCAGATGCAAGCGTATTAGAATATAAGATAACTGCAATTACAGTTTGAATAGCCTTCATATGAGCTATAGGTATGGTTGAATTAGTCAAATGGGAAACAAGCATCACATCTAATGAGCGTAAGTAACCTAGAAGAACAATATTATAGGCTGGAAGCCACCACAACTTGACCCACCTCTTCATCAAATCAACATTTAAACCGTCACCTAGATCCCTACGCAAATAAAATGCTAAGAAAGCAGCATAAACATAACGTGCAATTATAAATGATAGAAGGGCACCAGCAAGTCCCCATTGAAACTGAACTACTAGAAAGTAGCCTACAATAAGCTTCATAGGCTCCAATACAAGTTGACCATAACCAATAGCTTGAGGAGCAACTCCACTAGCAAGAGCACTAAGTGAAGAAGCATAATACTCAGCTGGAATTTGAAGCAAAACCATTATGAAGAGGAGGAGATATAAGTTTTCAATTCCATTCACAGGAGGAGAAATAAAGGGATAAAATAAAATGTAAAGACCAATCATAAAAGCCATGACAATAGAGTTTAAAATTAAACCAGTCCTACCAACCCTAAAACCCCTACCAGCATATCTTGTAAGCCAATAATTAGTTAAGCTACCAGGAACAACTACATATTGAATTAGAATACCAATATAATGCCACAATCCAAACTCAACATCACTTAAACGCCTAGAAGTCATAGTTACAAACATCAATCCAGTGAAAATACTAACTAAATTAGATGTAAAGTTTATGAAGCCTGCATATTTCAGCCTTATCCTCCGCCTAGACATCTAAGCATCCTCGTCAAACCTTATATTGACGTTAAAATTAAGATAGAAACACAGTTAAATGCTTATGTATAGGGATTGGTGGACGGGAAATGTGGAAAAATGCGACTATAGCCATAGTAACACTAGTATCATTCCTAACAACATTCCTAGTAATGCCAAAGCTAATCAAATACTTAAAGAATAAGGGTATTACTGGAATAGATGTCCACAAACCAAATAAACCAGAAATAGCTGAAATGGGTGGAATTGGAGTAATAATAGGCATAACAACTGGAACATTAATATCAATTATAATGCATCCAAAGGCTACACCAATACTGATAGCCTATCTATCAACCATACTATTAACTGCAATAATAGGCTTAATAGATGACCTATACACTCTAAAGGCTAGAGTTAAAACAATCCTAACAATATTCACCTTCACACCACTACTAATTTTAGGTTTAACATTTCCAAGACAATTTAGACTTGGAAGACCAATACTACCATTTATAGGTAGACTCAGACTAACCATAGCCTACTGGCTACTACTACCCTTCGCCATAGCTGTTCCAGCTAATGCTGTAAACATGATGGATACATATAATGGTGTAATGTCAGGCTCATGCACCATGATATCACTATCACTATTAATTTCATCAATAATTCTGGGAAAATATAATGCAGCCCTAATGTCATCAATACTTCTAGGAGCATTAATTGCATATTACTGCTATAACAAGTATCCAGCAAAAGTATTTTCAGGGGATGTTGGAAGCTTAAGTGTTGGCGCAGCCATTGGAGCAATATCAGTTATAGGTGGACTTGAAATAGTAGGCATAACAGCCTTAATGCCCTTCATAATGAATGCCTTCTACTCGCTGTCAAGTTTAGGGGGACTAATTGAAAGACATGAAATTAAAGAGAGACCAGTAATAGTTGATGAAAATGGAGTTTTAAGGGCAAATTTAAATGAAAAGGCACCATCAACTTTAGCAAACCTCCTACTACTAAAGGGACCAGCAACAGAACAAGAATTAGTAAAGGCCTATCTAGCCCTATCAGCAATTTCAAGTATACTGGCATTAATAACAGCTCTATTAATGGAGGTTAAATTATGAATGGATTAAAGAGGAGTAGTGAGTTAATTGGAATAATGATTGTAGGATGGCTATCAATGCTACTAGCACTAATAATAATTGATCGAATAATAGTTCCAATAAGCATTCCAAAACCAAACTATTTATTCGCAGCCTTGGAAGGTTTAATTAAACTTATTGGAGCAGGTATAATAGCATTAATATGGCTTCTATTCTGGAGGACATTAATGAAACTTTACAGGCTAAAATATATTGGTAAGAGTTAAGTTATGGGCTTAGCTAAATTCCATCTCTTCTCAAAGGCGTCTAGAAAGACTCTTATTAAACCCTTATTTTCAGTGTAATGGGGCCTATACAGTGTCGGATACCAATATTTCTCCTCTTCCTCTGCAGCCCAAATCAAGAATAAAAGCTTACTTTTATCTACAATTGTCCCCCTGGTTGGATACCATGCCTCAGGTACCTCTCTAACCTCAACACCCATCCCCACCAATTGCCTTGCAATATTAGTTGCCTTAGCAGTTGAAGTACACATTAAAACTCTAACCTTAACTCCACGCTTAACTGCATTTCTAATCTCCCTTGAAACCCTCTGAAACCATGAGAAAAACTCTGTGAAAATTAAAACTTCCTCTCTAGCCTCACTAATAATCCTCTGAGTTTTAACCTCCATTTCATATAAATCTGATAAAGGTTCAAGTAACTCTTCAGGTCTAATCTTCAGCCTAGTTCTCCAATAAATCTCCTCTAAACCATGCTCAATATTAGAGAAAACTTCTTCAAGTCTTTTAATTTCATCAGCCATAAGCTTCTCTCTAAACTTTACATATTGCTCAAAGGCTTTTTTAGGCGGATAGGCTTCAAATCTTCTAGGTCTACCTGGAAGTATCCTTATGAAACCCTTCTCTGCAAGTTGCTCTAGAACACCATAAACCCTGGGCAATGGAACTTCAGATGTAACACTGACCTCCTCAGCTGTAAGCTCAGCTCTATTTAAAAGTGCAAGATAAGCCTTAGCCTCATACTCAGTTAAACCTATAGATTTAAGCTTCTCTAGAAACTCTATCATCAAGAAAAGGTAAATGAAGAAAACTTATATATTTTTACATTTTACCGAGTTTATAGAAAAACCAGTTAATTTGTGATCCAAAATGCTGGCATGGCTAGAAGCATTAACACCGAAACAGGCACAATTAATGATTGAAATTAAAAATAGATTAGAAAGTATTGGATGGAAGACAATTATAACAACTCGTAGACATGACTATACACTTGGCATCTTTAAATTAAAGAAGGTTAAGCCAATCATAATCGGAGTTTATGGTGGAGCCAGTTTAGAAGGAAAATTATATTCAAGCCTCTACAGGTCTAAGAAACTTCTAAACCTCATATCCAAACTAGATGAAAAACCTAAAGTTCACATTTCATTTTCATCTCCAGATGCAGTTAGAGTTGCCTTTGGACTTAAAATACCAATAATACTCCTAAACGACACTCCACATTCAGTTTTCGTCAATAGACTCACACTACCATTAGCAGACAAAATTTTAATTCCAAAGGCCATTCCAAAGAAAGCCTTCAGCTATGCAGTTCCAGTTAGCCGTCTAATTCAATATGAAGGTGTAGATGAAGTTTCATGGATAAAACATCTCAAACCTAGACGCAATATCCTAGGAAAACTTGGACTAAGTAAAGAAGACTATATAATAGTTATTAGAAGTGAAGAAGTTAAGGCATCCTATTATCCAAAGCTAATAGAAACCCCTACAATTAAGGTTTTAAGTGAAATTTATGGAAGAGAAGAATTAAAGATAATTTACTTTGCACGCTACCCTGACCAGAAGAAACTTATTTCAAAGAAATTTCCAAGGGTTATTCTCCCCAAAAAAGCTGTTGATGCCCCAAGCCTAATAGCCTACTCGAAACTTGTAGTTACTGGTGGAGGTACAATGGCCAGGGAGGGAGCACTATTAGGCATACCTTCAATCTCACTATTTCCAGCTAAACTACATGTTAATGAATGGCTTAAAGAAAGAGGATTTCCATTATGGCACTTTAAAAATGTAGATGAAGCAATTAAATTAATAAATGAAATTTTAGATAACCCAGATAAATTTAAAGTTGATACAAGCATGATGATTGCAAAGCTTGAAGATCCCGTTAACATTTTAATAAAGGTCTTAAAGGAGGTGAATATCAATGACAGAAGTAGTTAGAGTTGGAGTTATAGGATGTGGATTTTGGGGTAAAAATCATCTCAGAGTCTATAGTGAATTAGAAAATGTAGAGTTAATTGCAGCTGCAGATATTGATAAGGAGAGACTGAAACTTGTTGAAAAGCGATATGGAATTGAAACATACCTAAACTATAAGGAAATGTTGAAGAGAAGAGATTTAGACGCACTATCCATATGCACACCCTCAATAACCCATGCAGAAATAGCCCTAGACGCAGTTAGAGCTGGAAAACACATCCTAGTTGCAAAGCCAATGACAACAACTGTTGAAGATGGATTAAAACTAATAGATACAGCCAAAGAACAGGGAGTAATACTACTTGTAGATCACATAGAGAGATTTAATCCAGGTGTACAGAGAGTTAAGAAGTATATTGAAGCTGGAAGAGTAGGCCATATAGTATTAATTTCATCTAAAAGAGTTTCTAGATGGCCTGTAAGAATAGGAGATGTAGGAGTAGTTAAGGATTTAGCCATACATGACGTAGATATAATGAGATATTTAACCAATAAAGATCCAGTACAAGTATATGCCATTGCAGGCAGAATACATCACAGATACGAGGACTATGCAAATATAATCTTAAAATTCAAGGAACTACCAGCAGCCTTCATAGAAGTAAACTGGCTAACACCTAAGAAAACTAGAAAGTTAATTGTAACTGGAAGCGATGGAATAATAACACTAGACTATATTACACAGGAAATAACCATAGCCAATTCTGATGGAGCCTTCACACCAGCCACAGCATGGTCAGAGCCATTAAAGAGGGAGCTAAACCACTTCATAAAAGTAATTTTAGGTGAAGAAAAACCAATAGTAAATGGTAGAGACGGTTTATTGGCAGTATATATTTGTGAAATGATATTAAAATCAGCAAGTGAAGGGAAAGTATTAGAATTAAAACCACCCATTTAGGTGGCATAAATTGAAGGCAATAATACTTGCAGCAGGCCTCGGAAGTAGACTAAATCCACTAACAACCATAAGGCCAAAACATCTACTACCAATTGCAGGGCAACCATTACTGGAACACATTGTAACATCACTTAGAAGTATAGGTGTAAGTCAAATTGGATTAATAGTCCATTACTTGAAAAATAAAATATACAGTCTACTTGGAGATGGAAGTAAATATGGAGTCAAAATAGAATATATAGATCAAGGAGAACCAAGAGGAACAGCCCACGCCATAATGGCTGCAGAGAAAATTATTGGAAAAGAGACATGTATCGTTGTATATGGAGATGTAACTGTTAAGAGTGAAGTTTTAGAGGATGCATTAAAGCTCCACAAAGAAAGAAATGTAGCCATAACAATGGTTGGAGTTGAAGTAGATGATCCATGGAATTATGGAGTATTATCAATTGATGAAAATGGATTGCTAGTAAAGATTATTGAAAAACCTAGAAGAGGAGAAGAGCCAAGCAATCTGATTAATAGTGGAATATACATTGTTGAAGGAGACAAAATATTCCCTGAAATAAAAAATACACCAGTTTCACCTAGAGGAGAAATTGAATTTACAGATACAATTCAACGTCTAATAGAAGTTGGAGAGAAAGTAGCAGTATTGAAGTCCCCTAGAAAATGGTGGTTTGATATAGGTAGACCATGGGATTTACTTGAAGCAAACGCCCAAATACTTAAAGAGAAAATGGGGGGAATAGAAATAGGTGAAAACGTAAATATTGGAAAAAATGTCAAGTTCATCCCCCCAGTAACAATTGGAGACAACTGTATCATTAAGGATGAATGTATAATTGGGCCAAGCACCTCTATTGGAAGCAACGTCAAAATAGGAGTAAAATGCACTATATCCAACAGCATAATCCTAGACAAAACAATTATCGATGGAAACTGTAAAATTTTCGACTCAATTATTGGTAGCAACTGCATTATTGAAAGCGGAGTAGAATTTAAAAATAGAAATCCAGACAACTCAACAATCAAAATGACCATTAAGGGTATAAGAGTTGATAGTGGAAGAAAAAGGCTTGGAAGTATTATAGGCGACTACAGCTTCATTGGACGTGAATCAATAATTCTACCTGGAATTTCAATTTACCCTAGATCAGTAATACCTAGAAATACTCTTATCACAGATGATGTAATCTTTACTCCCTCCTTCTAGATGCCTCCATTAACAATTTATAATGCTCCCATTGAGAATCAATATATCTCTGCAACTTCTCAATATCCTCATCACTCATTACAGTAAATCTATCTTGAAGTTTAAGGTATTCTCTAATAGGCTTACGCTTACCCTTATCAAGTAACGATATACTTGGACCAGTCAACTTAAATACTCCATGCTCAATTTCAAATAAAACCCACATACCAGTTTGAACTGCAAGTCTCCCTACTTCAATAGTTCTACTTGACGGAAATCTCCATCCAGGTGGACATGGAGCTAATAAATGAATATACTTTGTACCCTTAATTTTAACTGCCTTGCGAATCTTCTGGATAAAGTCTATTGGATATGATATACATGCAGTTGCAACATATGGAATATTATGGGCCGCCATAATCATTGGAACATCCTTTTTAAACTCCCTCTTCCCAGTCCAAGTTGTAGTTGTCCATGCACCATAGGGTGTAGCTCCACTACGTTGAATTCCAGTGTTCATGTAGGCTTCATTATCATAGCATATGTAAATTATATTATCTCCCCTCTCAGCTGCACCACTTAACGCTTGAATACCAATATCAGCTGTACCACCATCACCAGCCCATACAACCACCGGAGTATCCGTTCTTCCTTGAAATTCAAGTGCACCAGCCACTCCTGCAGCAGCTGCCGCTGAAGCGGCGAAAGCTATGTTTAATATTGGGAAGTTTGCAGCTGTTTTTGGATATGGTCCTTGAATTATAGTAGAGCAACATGCAGGTACAACTAGAATAAACTTATTTCCCAATGCCTTAGTAAGCATCCTTAACCCTAGAGAAGCTGGGCATCCAGGACATGAAGCATTTCCAGGTAGCCAATACTCCTCTAAGGGTAAATCTTTAATTGTAACCATTATGAAATCACCTCCCTCTTCAAGTTAAGCCATATTGGAGGCTTCTCCCCTAAACCCCTATCAGCCATTTCACAAATAATTCTTCCAGCTTCAACGTAATCCTCAACCCTAATGTCTCGTCCACCTAAACCTGCAATAAAGCTTTGAATAGTAGTCTTTAATCCTTGAAGTGAAGCTTTGACTTCACCATGAATTATTCCACCTAAACCATAGGATAAATCTCTATCAACAACACCTATAACCCTCAAACCTCTACATACATTCTTCAACTCCTCCACTGGAAATGGCCTTATGACCCTAAGCTTTATGAAGCCAATTCGATATCCCTCATCCCTTAAAAAGTCAACTGCATCCTTAGCATCACCAGCTGATGAACCAATAGAAATTAAAGCTGTATTAGCATCACTACACCTATATGTTTCAATTAGACTCTCATAATATCTACCTGAAATTCTACCATACTTTCTACCAGCCTCAACTATAACTTTCTTAGCATTATCCATTGCTCTTTGAATCTGATATCTAAACTCCATTAAATAGTCAGGATACATTAAATTACCATGAGTAACTGGGTTATCAACATCCAATTTATAGGGAAGTTTTCTAGATCCAGGTGATGGTAAATAGCCATCCACATCAGACTGCTCTGGCATAAAGACTGGAGAATAGGTGTGGGATAGAATGAAGGCATCAAGTGTAACCATTACTGGTTGAAGTACACGTTCATCTTCAGTTACACGATAAGCTTGAATTACATAGTCAAAGGCCTCTTGATTATCCTCAGCAAAATAAATTATCCAGCCGCAATCCCTATGAGCTAGAGCATCATTATGCTCACTCCAAATACTCCATGGAGGAGCAATAGCCCTTGTAACAACAGCCATAACCATTGGATAACGACCCATACCAGCCCACCAAACCATCTCACTCATATAAAGCAATCCATGAGATGAAGTAGCAGTAAAGACACGGGCCCCAGTAGCAGAAGCCCCAATACATGCAGCCATAGCACTATGCTCACTCTCAACCCTAACAAAATTAGCCTTCAAACGACCAGACTCAACAAATCTAGCTAAACGCTCAATAATAGTTGTTTGAGGGGTTATTGGATAGGCAGATATAACTTGAGCCCTTGAAAGGCATACAGCTTCAGCAACAGCATAATTCCCAGTTAAAACCTTGCCAATAGACATTTCTACTCCTCCAAAACCATCTCTATAGCCTTAACTGGACATTCATTAGCACATACACCACAACCCTTACAATATTTATAATCAACCTCAACCCTCATTCCATCATCACCAACACGCTTAATAGTACCCTCAGGACAGTAAAGCCAACAAAGTAGACAGTGAATACACTTAGACTGATCTATAACAGGCTTAAAGACTCTCCAAAAACCAGTCTGACCAGCAGAACCCTCACATGGCTTAGAGTAGGGTGTTAAAGGAATTTTCTCAACACTCATAATTCACCCTCCAAAAATGAAACTTTATTATAAGCTTGTCTAGCAGCCTCAGCATTCTTCTTGGCTAAAGCACTTGAAAAAGCATTGGTAATAGCCTGTTCAACAGAGTCAATAGAAACAATATCAGTAACCCTAGATAAAGCACCAATCATAGCAGTATTAACAGCAGGGAAACCAGCAAAGTATAGCCCTAAATCCACCGCAATACCAGTAGCATCAACAACGCCAATCTTGAAACCGTCAAAACGAAATTCACTCGGACTTCGCCTACTATTGACCAAGATTAATCCATTAGGCTTTAAACCCCTAGTAACATCAACTAAATTTAAGATCTTAGAATCCAAAACAACAACAGCATCAGGATTATAGATTTGGCTATGACGCCTAATAGGGGAATTTGAAATACGAGCAAAAGCTAATACAGGTGCACCCCTACGCTCAGCACCAAACATTGGAATGCTTTGACCCCACTTTCCCTCAATAAAGGCAGCCTCAACAAGTAGCCGTGCAGCAGTGACAACACCCTGTCCACCTCTACCATGAAATCTAACTTCAAAGCCCCGCAACAAATAATACCAATCCTCCCACAAGCCATAGATATAAAGGAAATTAAAGCATTACGGCTTACAATTTTGTCGAAAAAATCATCGACAAAAACAAAACACACAAATATTAATAACCTCAAATTAAATCAATTAATAGATGGCGGCGGTCGTCTAGCCTGGACTAGGACACGGGCCTTCCGAACATGGTGAAGAAAGCCCGCGACCCGGGTTCAAATCCCGGCCGCCGCACCAAAATTCTCTACTATATTGTTGAGTTAAAGTAATAAGCATTTATAAGAGTATGTTACATAATGAAATCGCTAGAGAAAGTTATTCAGAGGAAAAATGTGGAGGTTCAATCTTGCCCTTATTGGAAGTACGCAGCCTAAAAACTTACTACTTTACTTTGAGGGGGCCAGTTAAGGCTGTTGATGATGTTTCCTTTGAAGTTGAAAAGGGAGAAACTGTTGGCTTAGCTGGTGAAAGTGGCTGTGGTAAAACTACAACTGCACTTTCAATTATTAAGTTAATTCCTCCTCCAGGAAAAATTATTGATGGACAAATTATCTTTGAAGGTAGAGATTTAGTAACCATGAAGGATTCTGATATTAGACGTATTAGATGGAAGGGTATTGCAATGATCTTTCAAGGTGCCATGAATGCACTTAACCCTGTATTTAGAGTTGGAGACCAGATTGCCGAAGCCATCTTAGCCCATGAAAAGAATGTTAATAAGAAAGAGGCATGGGAGAGAGCTGAAAAGCTTCTTGAAATGGTTGGAATAGACCCTTCAAGAGCTCAAGACTACCCCCATGAGTTTAGTGGCGGTATGAGGCAGAGAGCCATGATTGCCATGGCCCTTGCATGCAACCCTAAACTTTTAATTGCAGATGAGCCAGCTACAGCCCTAGACGTTATAGTTCAAGCACAAGTACTAGAGGTTATGAAGGATTTAAAAAATAGACTTAACTTGTCAATGATCCTAATAACCCATGACCTATCAATTATAGCTGAAATGTGTGATAAAGTAGCCATAATGTATGCTGGAAAAATAGTTGAGTATGGTAATGTTAGAGATATATTCAAAAACCCCCAACATCCCTATACAAAGGGACTTATAGGAGCATTCCCAAGTATAAGGGGTCCAAAAAAACCATTACAATCAATTCCAGGAAGCCCACCAAACCTATTAAACCCACCGCCTGGATGTAGATTTCATCCAAGATGCCCCCATACAATGCCAATATGCAAAAAAGAAGAACCAAAAACAGTGAAGCTTGGAGGAGGACATATAGTTGCATGCCACCTAATGGGGTGAAAAAATGCCAGAAGAACCAATAATTAAAACTGAAAATCTAAAGAAGTGGTTTCCACTAAGGAGAGGTTTCTTCGCATCACTCTTCGGAGGAAAAGAATTATATGTAAAGGCAGTAGATGGAGTAAGCTTCGAAATATATCCAGGAGAAATATTCGGCCTGGCAGGGGAGTCAGGCTGTGGGAAAACAACAACTGGAAGAGTAATATTAAGGTTGATTGAGCCAACTGCAGGGAAAATATACTATAGAAACCAAGACATAACAAAGCTAACACAAAGAGAATTAAAGCCACTTAGAAAGGAAATGCAAATAATATTCCAAGATCCCTATGAATCATTAAACCCGAGAATGAGCATATATGATATAATTGCAGAACCACTAAAAGTACAGAAAATAACAAGTAGCCCAAAAGAAGAAGAGGAACTAGTATTCCAAGCATTAGAAGAAGTAGAGTTAACCCCACCAGAAGAATTCATATTTAGATTCCCCCATGAATTAAGTGGGGGGCAAAGACAGAGAGTAGCCATTGCAAGAGCCTTCATCCTAAAACCAAAATTCATAGTAGCAGATGAGCCAGTATCAATGCTAGATGTATCAATTAGAAGTGAAATATTAAAGGTAATGTTAAGGGAGAAGGAAAGATATAAAGCATCAATCCTATTCATAACCCACGACCTCTCACTAGCAAGACACATGTGCAATAGACTAGCAATAATGTATCTTGGAAAAATAGTGGAAATGGGTGAAACAGAAAAAGTAATACAAAATCCACACCACCCATACACTCAAGCCCTAATAGCAGCAGTACCAGTACCAGACCCAGACTATAAACGCGGTAAAATACCAATAAAAGGAGAAGTACCAAGCCCAGTAAACCTACCGCCTGGATGTAGATTTCATCCAAGATGCCCCCATACAATGCCAATATGCAAAAAAGAAGAACCAAAAATACAGGAAATAGATGGAAAAATAGTTGCATGCCATCTATACAAATAGCAAGTCTAAAATTAGCTAAAAACCCTCTATCTTCTCCTCAATCTAGGATTAATTACCTCTTCAAGTGCCTGTCCAATAAGCATTAATCCTAAAACAACTAATGCAATGCAAAGACCAGGAGGAATAATCCACCACCATGCAGGATAACCCATATTAGCCCACCAACCTCCAGCAGTTTGAGCATAATGAAGCATCATCCCCCAACTCTTCTGACTAGGATCACCAAGACCAAGGAAACTTAAGCTAGCCTCAGACATCATTGCACCAGCAGTCTGATAAATAGCTGAAGACAAAATTAAAGGTAAAGTGTTAGGGAGAATATGCTTCAACATAATGTAAGTGTCACCACCTCCAATAGCCCTAGCAGCCTCAACAAAGGGTCTATTCTTCAAGGATAAAGTAACAGATCTAATAAGCCTAGCTGTTCCAGGCCAGGAAGTCAAGGTTATAGCTAAAATTAAAACATGAAATTGATTTCTACCAAGTAGTGCAGCCAATAGAATCATTAAGGGGATGCCAGGTAAGACAAGGATAATATCACATAAACGCATTAAGACTTCATCCACCATTCCACCATAATATCCAGCTATAAGACCAATCATAGTCCCAACAGAAACAACTGAAATAGAAGCTAGAAAGCCAACAAGCAATGAAACCCTAGCACCATAAATAAGCTCAGAAAAAATATCTTGACCTAAATCATTAGTTCCAAGAAGATGCTTATAACTTGGTGGCAGAAAATACTTATCAACCCTCTTATATGGATTATAGGGTGCAATGTAGGGTGCAAAAACAGCTATAAATATGAAGAAGCCTACAATTCCAAGACCAAGCAATCCAGCCTTATTCTGCTTATAGATAAACCAGCCGGAACTAATCCTACGCTTAAGCACCTTAATTCTCTCAGATCTCAAACCCATAGCAACTACACCAACCTAAAGCTTAACTCTAGGATCAAGGAAAGCGTAAATAATATCTGCAATTAAATTTGCAACTAAAACACAAACAGAAGTCATAAAGAAGGCTCCTTGAAGAAGGAAGTAATCATCATTAGTTATAGCCTCAAATATTAATCTACCAGTACCAGGATAAGAAAAGACAGTTTCAGTTAAAATTGCACCATTAACCATAAATCCAAATCTAAGAGCAGTTACAGTAACCATAGGTAAAAGAGAATTTCTCAAAGCATGTCTGAAAAGAACAGTCTTATCAGAAAGACCCTTGGCTTTAGCAGTTGTAATGAAATCTTCACCTAAAACCTCTAATGTAGCACTCCTCATATAGAGCATATACATTCCAATCTGCCTAACAACCAGTGTAGTTAAAGGCAAAGTAGAATGCCAAAGAACATCAACAATGTAATCAAAAGTATTGGCATAAATCTTGCCCGGAGTCATGGCACCATACAAGGGGAAAAGCGGCAGATAAAAAGCAAAGGTTAAAAGTAAAACCATACCAAGCCAAAAATGAGGCATTGCCCTAACAAATAAACTAGTATTAGTTGCAATTAAATCAAAACGAGAACCTCTTTTCCAAGCTGTATAAGCACCTAAAACAACAGCACCAATAGTAGATAAAATAATACTCGTAGACAAGAGAAAAATAGTCCAAGGCAAACGCTCCAGAATGACATCAAAAACAGGCTTACGATAATAAACTGAATGACCAAATTCACCTTGAAACATAGAAATAATAAAGTTAACATACTGTATATGTAATGGTTTATCGAGACCAAATCGAGCTCTAAGTCTCTCAATTGCCTCCTTGGGAATTCTTGGATCTGCCTCAATAATCATTGAAAATGGATCACCAGTAGCTCTAGCTAAAAAGAAAATTGCAGACATAACTAAAATAAACGTGATGAAAAGCGAGACAATACGTCTTGCAATAAAGACCTTCATGATAATCCCAGCCTAAATATAAATCAAAATAAAGCCGATATAAGGATTTCCAAAAAAAGAGGGGAAAATTACTTAACTCCTTCTCCCCATGTACATAACAGCACCCACGGCGATAATAGCCAACACTACAACTAAACCGACAATCATTGGTCCATACTGCTCCCAGAACGTTGGTGGCGGTGGGGTTGGTGGAGGAGCAGCCTCTTTCAATTCAAAGTTCAATGAACTTGTAATAGATTCAAATCCAGGTGCATCACATACTAGCTTCAATGTATAAGTTCCAGTAGGCCAATCAGAAGTACTGATCGTAATCTCATATACACCGTCACCAACATCAGTTAGAGTCCAAGTCTCAGGTCTACCAGTAATAATTACATCCACTCTAGCACCGGTAATAGGATTACCCTCAGTATCAGTCAACTTAATTCTAACAGTAATATCAGTTCCAACGATAACCTCTGGAGCAGGGAATTTGATTAGTGATAGTGACATTGGCTTCAATATAGCTAACTCCTTTAAGTAAACATTCATCCATGACCATTGATTATTGACACCACCCTGTATGGGCTTAACCCATCCAGCAAAGCGGTCAGTTCTGTAAGCACTAATAAAGTTTCTATGGTAAAGTACAATTAATGGAAGCTCCTCAGCTAATATCTCCTGCATTTTCCTAACAATCTCGGCTCTCTTCTCTGGATCTACTTCACGTGCCTGAGCCTCAGCTAAAGCATCGAAGGTTGCATTTATAAAGCCATAATAATTGGGATTAGGTATGGCACTTGAATGAAGCCTAAATCTAAGTATATCAGGGCTACCTATCCCTAATCCTGAGCCAAGTAGCCATGAATCAATCTTGAAAGGTGAATCTAATGGAGCTGTAATCTTCTTCCACAAAGTCTTCCACTCTAAGTAGACTACTGTAGCTTTAATTCCAACTTGTGCAAGCCAATCTGAAATCATCTCAGCAGCTCTAACCCTTACTGGGTCATATGTTGGTGGACCAATTTCAAATTCAAGCTTACGCCCCTCAGGATCCTCCCTAATACCATCCCCATCTCTGTCAATCCAACCCATTTCATCAAGCATTTGAGCAGCCTTGGTTAAGTTGAATTCATATCCATCAACACCACATTTTGGATCTGGGTTGAGCCAGTGAGGCCACATGTCAGTTGGTGGATAGACACCAAATCTGCCAGGTCTACCATAACCATGCAAGAGTACTTCGACAATTTCCCTCTTATTTACACAGTGAGCTAGAACCTTTCTAAACTGCTTAACGTTAAATGGGAATTTATGTAGGTTGAAGCCCCAATGATACATTGTACTACTCTTATAAATGTGGATACCAATATTCTCATCTACAATTAAGCTTGGAACTGCCTCCACTGGAATAACCCATGTAAATACGTCAATCTCACCATTCCTCAAAGCTAATAGCATGGCGTCTGGACTAGTAATAATTGGCATTAATAACTCATCAATGTATGGTCTACCCTTGAAGAAGTTTGGATTAGCCTTATACTTAGCATAAACATTAGTCTTATACTCTTCAAGTATGAATGGACCATTACCAACCTTTAGCACTTCCATTGAAGGTACAAAGGTGAATGGATCGAAGTCAGGCTGAGTGACAATTGGCTCCCAAATATGCTTAGGCACGATCGGATAGGGTAGGACCTCCAACAGAAAGTCTGGATAAGGAATGTTCAAGTACATCTTAATAGTGTAGTCGTCGATAACCTCAGTTCTATTAACAGCAGTCCAAAGATCAGACCATCTCGGATACTTAACCTCAATACAATGATCATAGGTAAACTTTACATCCCAGGCAGTAACAGGAGTCCCATCATGCCAAGTAGCATTCTTCACTAAGTATATGGTCCACTCCATTCCATCCTCACTGACTTCCCATCTCTCAGCAAGCCATGGAACAGGCTGATTGTTAGGGTCAATCTCCACCAATCCATCATAAATTGGCTCCAAGAAGACAAAGCTCCAAGAAGAAGCCCTTAAGAAAACGCTGAACTCCGATGGATCTGAAGGTAATGGAGCAATTAAAGTTCCACCATAAGGCTTAGGTTCCTCCTCAACAGTCTTAATAGGTGTTGAATAGGCAGTAGCCATAGATGCTGTCAATATGGGGAGAAGCAGTAGAAGAAATAATAGGCTCTTAATTTTTACTCGCATATTCTCTTTAGCCTCCCAAATTCAACTCAGAACTGTCAGCTAACTTATATTAATCATTCTGGAAGCTTAAAGATTTTTCGAAGAAAAGTTTCATATCTTTCATCAGATTTAAAAATTCAATTTTACATACCTCTAATGAAAAATGATACTATGTATGAAGTAAAAGCAAAGAATATAATAACTATCAAGTTCCTTAAAATAGACAAAATAATCATAAAATTAAACAAGTCTATATAATTAGATTCATAGAAAACTCCAAAATAAATAGGCAAACTCAAAGTAATATACATAAAAGCAAATAAAAACAAAACAAACAGAAGTAAAGATAAGAGACCTCTCTTCAAGTCTTCTATAAACCAACTAAAATAAAAACCAACAAGAACAGGTAAAAATATTATTGGAAACTCAACTGGAATATTCAAAACAATATAAGCAAGATAAGCACAATTAACAATCACACTCCAAGAAACAGCGGGAATAAAGACATCACGAATAAAACTTGAATCCAAAATCTAACCCTCCAAATAATAAAGTAACATATAGGGCAAAAATATATGACGCAAAAAATCAAAGTCAATTGGTGTTGAAATTGCAATTAGAAAAGGGGATACTAGTCACAGCTGCATTAATAGCAGCAATACTGACAATATACATGGCCAGTAACTATCTTGACACCTACATGCAAATAATGGGAACAACCATTGAAGCAACAATCAAAAAAGCTGAATTCCAAAATGGAAAACTAAAGCTAAAAATAGAATTAACCATAACACCAAGGGGGAAAACATTCAAAGTACATAAATTAACATACACTCTACATCTAAACAATAAATACATACTTGAAGACAAAATAACCGATATAATAACACTAACACCAGAGAAGGAAACAACAATAGAAAGAGAAGTAACAGTACCAAAAGAAAGAATGTTTACAATTCATGAAGCAATCCAATTAGACAAATGGAATTGGAAGATTACAGGAACCCTATTTACAAAAACCTTCTTTGGAGAAACATTAATTAGATTTAAATCAACTCTAGAGCTAACTCCAATAGGGAAACCATATTCAAAATAATTCTAAAATGAAGCTTAACCTCTTTAACAGTCTTCTCCACAAAAAATGAAGAAACAACAGCTATAATTGAAGATAAAATTAAGCCCATCAAAACAATAAAAATAAGCTTACCTACAACATTGAAAAGAAGCTCATTTAGCTTAGCAGAACTTCCACCAAAAAATATTAATGGATAACAGATAACATAGACAGTTAAAAACAAGCTTATTATCCATGAAAAAAGCAAAATTTTAACTTGACTATAAACATCACCAGCCAATAAGCCAAGAGAAATACTTGAAAGAACAACTAAAACAAGCCACTGAGAACTTTCACCCCAAAAAATCATCATACAATTAGAAGCAGTGAAAACTATGGATAAGGCAAGTATAACAATGGGATATACAGTAAAATGCCTCATCATCCCACATTCATATCATAAAGAAGACATTAAAATCTATCTTTAATTCCTTCTTTACAAATAAATAATATGGTGGTTACAATGGAAAATTCAGAAAAAATAGCCATCATACTGTTAGTATTCTTAATCGCATACTCAATAATGATAATCACAATGACACACTCTACATCAATAAAATCATATCTAGCCACAAGAAATCTAAAGGTAGAAATTAAAAACATAACCCTAATTAATCAAGAAAAAAGATTAATCAGCATAACATACAACATAACAAATCCACTAGACTTCAAAATCTACTTAATAAGTATTCAAACTATAATCTACTCTAAAGGGACATATATATGGACAAATACAACTAGATACTTAAAAACACCAGTCATCCACTCAAGTTACATCATAAAGGAAGTTGAAGTCAAAATACCTAAAACAAGACTGGAATATATCAAAGACGAACTTTCAATAATAACCTATATTTTAATTGAAGTGAAACAACCAGCAACCTACAAGATATTGCTGAGATATCATTTTCCAAAAATAATATCTCCATGATATAAATTGCGTCAAATTGTAAATTTAATGTTAAAGCAAAAGAGAAATGTTACGTTGAGCACGTAAAGTTAATAAAATTTCATAGGCATAAGATTATTTTGAGGTTTATGAAATGGAATTAAATAATAGATTTAAAATAGCCATACTATTACTAGCAATATTATCTCTCTCAGTAATTAAGATACAAGTAACATCCTCAAGAAAACAAGTATATGAGCAAATACCAGAAGAGAAAAAATTGATTTTTGAAATTTTAACCCCAGAGTATGATCCAGTGAGAGTTAGAATTGGAGATTTAATGGTTGAATGGTTTGCTAAAATAGGAATTAAACTAGTAAATAAACCAGTTGAATTTACAACTTTAATTGACAAAGTTTACACTCAACATGACTTTCACTTCTACATTATAGAAACTGCAGGAATGTTCCAGCCATGGTATTTAAGTGCATATCATGTTTCATGGGAAGATTATCCTGACGGAAATAATCCATGGGGACTTCACAATGACACTTACGATGAACTAGCAGAACTAGTTGATAAGACAGTTGATGAAGAAAAACGCAGAGAATTGATCTTCCAGATGCAACAAGTATTAGCTGAAAATGTACCCTTTATACCGCTATATATTAGAGATTGGATGCAAGCTTATAGAGTTGAACTTGCAGATGTAGTTGGAATGCCAGGAGGAGTATTAAACTTCTGGACATTAATAAACATGACGTCAAGGACAAATCCAGGTCATGGAACAGTAGCCATATCAATGATGGATGATATAAGCAATCTAAACGTATTAATGCAAGATACATGGTGGGACTACTGGAAAGACGTAGTCCTATATGACACTCTATTCAAGGAAGATGTAAACCTGGAATTAATACCGTGGATGTGTAAGAGCTGGAGTGTATCTGAAGATGGTTTAATATGGGTATTCGAAATCTACAGGAACATTACATGGCATGACGGAACACCATTAACAGCCTATGACATAAACTTCACCATATGGTATATTAAGGAAAATGAAGTTCCAGGATGGTATGCAGATGTAAAATATATTGAATCGACGGAGGTGCTAAGCGACTACAAAATTAAAATTAGGTTATCAGAACCCTTCGTATGGTTCCTAAGAAGATTCGGTACAACAGTAATCCTACCAAGACATCTATGGAAGGATTTACCATGGAATACAACAGATCCACCAATGATTGGATGTGGACCATTCAAGTGGGTTAGAAGAGTTGAAGGAGACTTTATTGAATTCGCTAGGAATGAAAACTACTTCAAGGCAGGATATCCGAGAATAGATAGACTAATCTACAAGATTGTAACTAATCCAGACGCCCAATACATGTCACTAAAAACCAATGAAACACAAATGATGTCATGGACACTCCCATATGCAGTAATTAAAGAGGCAGTCGAAGATCCAAACATAAATCCAGCACCATACCCAGACACATACCTAGGAATAGTGGGGATAAACCTTAGAGATCCAAGACTAGCAGATGTAAAGCTTAGAAGAGCAATAGCCCATGCCATAGATAAGGAGACAATAGTAAACCTATTAATGCTAGGATGGGCAACACCAGCATACACCTACATTCATCCAGGCTATAAGGCATGGTGTAACTTTGATATTCCAAAATATGAATTCAATTTAACTATAGCAGCTAAAATACTGGATGCAGCAGGATACATAGATGTAGATAAGGATGGAATAAGAGAAGTACCGGGAACCGAGCCGCCAAAGCCACCAGCTCCACCACCAGAAGAGAAGCCGCCAGGAATAGAGCAATATGCCATACCAATAGCAATTGTAGTTATAGTAGCAGTTGCAGCACTAATATACTATATGACTAAGAAGCCAACATAAATCCTTAAACTCACCTATTTTATTTTGCTAAAGACTTAAGTTCTAAGCAATAAATTAAAGACTAGGAGGATAGAATGCTTGGGAATGAAAGAGTACCTAATTAGAAGAAGCATACAACTAGTAGTTACATTCTTCATATTAGTAACCATAAGCTTCTTCCTATTTAGGATAATGCCAGGCGACCCTACAGCCATGCTACTACTGAACCCACAATTAGATCCTGAAACAAGAATACTACTAAAGAGAAAACTAGGTCTAGACTTACCATGGCATATACAATACTTCGTATTCATAAAAAACTTGTTTGAAGGCGAATTCGGAGTATCCTTCTATCATGGAAAACCAGTTATAGACGTCATATTTGGAGTGAGACTCATAAACACATTCACCCTAGTAGGATCATCAACAATACTGGCAATAATAATTGGAATGATATTAGGATGCATAGCAGCGTGGAAAAGAGGAAAAATTATAGATTTAAGCTCAATACTATTCTCATTACTATTCTATTCAATGCCAGTATTCTGGCTTGGAATGCTCCTACTCCTAATATTTGCAGTTAGAATGCAAATGTTTCCAGTTTCAGGAACAGTTACAGCAGGAGTATATCACGCCAACTTCCTGGAATACTTAAAGGATTACCTGTGGCATATGACACTACCAGCCATATGCTTGACTTTAATTCAGATAGGAAGCAACTTCCTAATAATGAGAAACACATTACTAGACGTATTATCAGAAGACTATATAATAACAGCTATGGCTAAAGGATTAAGCGATAGACAAATACTATTTAAACATGCAATGAGAAATGCAATGCTACCGATGGTAACAATAATAGCTCTACAGTTAGCCTTCATAATAAGTGGAGCAACACTAACAGAAACAGTATTCTCATGGGCTGGCCTAGGAAAACTAGTTGCAGACGCAGTATTCGAAAGAGACTATCCACTACTACAAGGAATCTTCATAGTAACCTCAATCCTAGTCCTACTAGCAAACTTCCTAGCAGACATAATCTACGCCTACCTAGACCCAAGAATAAGATACTAGAAAGAGGGAGACGAGAATGATAGCATCAGTAAAACCAGTACCAATCCTAATAAAATATAGAAGAATATTGTATGCGTGGAAAAGAAAGATAATGGGATTCTGGCTCCTATACAGAGGCAATAAGTTTGGAATGGCAGGATTATCAATACTATTAATTTTCATATTCATATCAATATTTGCACCATACATAGCACCCTACGGTGAATGGGAATATGCAATTTCACCACCATTCTCACCACCAAGCATAAAACATCTATTTGGAACAGATGAACTTGGAAGAGACTTATTCAGCCTAGTAATATATGGAACAAGAGTGTCACTGCTAATAGGATTCTTCGCAGCACTACTAAGCGCCTCCATGGGAGGACTAGTAGGAATTATTTCAGGATACTATGGTGGAGTAATAGATGACATATTAATGAGAATAACAGATGCATTTCTAGTGATACCGAGCATAGTCTTAATGATAGTGTTAGCAGCCATGCTTGGAACAAGCATAAACAACATAATAATAGTAATAGCAATAACAACATGGCCGGGAACAGCAAGACTAGTAAGATCCCAAGTACTATCTCTAAAAGAAAGGCCATTCGTAGAATTTGCAAAGGCAGTTGGAGCAGGAGATGCAAGAATAATGTTCAGCCACATATTCCCAAATGTACTACCATTAATATTTGCAAACATGATACTAGGGATTTCAGGGGCAATACTATCAGAAGCAGGACTAAGCTTCCTAGGCCTAGGAGACCCCCATCATACAAGTTGGGGAATGATACTCCACTATGCCAGTGGCCATGGAGCAATAGCAGGAGGACTATGGTGGTATGTAGTTCCACCTGGAGTATGCATACTATTATTAGTGCTAGCATTCATATTCATAGGATATGCAATGGATGAAATATTAAATCCAAGACTAAGAAGAAGATAAAGAGAGTTTAAGAAGGCTCCTATGCAATCTAAATAAGCTATCTCCCACCCAAAAACAATCTTTTAAGAAAACGAAGAAAACTTAAACCCTTACTAGGCTTAGGGAAACCTCCACCAGCAACCCACTGTCTCATAACAAGAGTGGGACTAAGACTAGCATAACTATTAACCTTCTTAATCAGAAATAAAAGCTCCTTCTCAGAGGCATAATCTAATGGAATTCCATGCATATCAGCCTTAACCCACCTATCATAAAGAATTTTATTCAATCTGTTAACATCAGAATCAGCATAGAAGGCTGCAATAATCCAATTATTAGGCTCCAAATACATTCTATGAAGATTAATAAACTTCCTCTTCAAATCATCCAATGAAGACATCTAAACACCAAATAAAATAACCTCCAACCCCCTTAAATAACATAACTATAAAAACTAAATTAGGACGAGTAAAATGAGTAATAAAAATAAAATAACCATTATAAGCATTTTAATCATAATTTTAACCTACATTATAATTGAAGTCAATCTCATACAAGCAGGCATATTAAATATTGAAAACACAATAACAAATCTAATCTTAAAATTAAATCCGAATCAAAAACTAGAAATCATAACACCAATCAACATAACACTAATAGTAATCCTCCTCATACTATACATAAAAACTAGAAAGAAGAAAACAAAATATAAACCAAAAATTAAGGTTTACGATTGGTTTTAGAATCAATAAACCTCATATTCCTATTAACCTTAACCTTATTAGTCATACCATATCTCTGTCTAATAATAAGACCCTTAAACTCCAATTCATTAAGAATACGGGTAATCTTCGCCCTAGAAAAACCAGTCCTCCTAACCAACTCACTCTGTAAAATTCCTTCATCAGCCTCAACAATTAAGCTAAAAACCCTCTTCTGATCACCATCCAACAAACGTAATGCAAACTTAACATCCCAATCAAAGAAATCTAAACCACTAAGACCACTCTTCCCCTCAAGAAGACCGGAGAAAATCATGTAGAAAGAACTTATACAAACCAGAATTGAAGAAAACATAATTATAATCACGTCAGTGATAGTATAACTTACAAGCTCCCTTACAACTATAGGCTTCTCCTCACCACTAACAATTATCTGAATAGGTGTAGGCGTAAGCAACTTACTAATCAAAGTGAAGATAGACGCAAATAGCATGGCACTTATAAACAATTTCTTAACATCTACCTCCATTTCAAATTCCATCCATTTAGATTATTCAATAAAATAATAGATTAATTTAGCTTGAGGGAGCCATGGCCATAAATGTAAACGCAATCACCCCATCATCAGTCGTATAAATGACACACCAGAAATAACCCAAATACACAGGAAAGGCCTCAGAGTCATATGGACCCTCTAGATGGCATGTTTCACCATACTTTAACGCTCCAGTCAAAATCACATACGGCTTGACACTAAATCTCAACGGAAAAGCAACCTTCACATAATACCACGACCTAGGAGGCAAGTCTTTAATTTCCACTCTACCAAACACATAGACTGAATTGTTCAAGTAGACTATGGTGTATTGATAGTCTTCTGGGCTTAACTCAACAATGTTACTGACCTCCCGTCGTTGTAAAATCCCCTTCACCTCTATCACAATATGAGTAGCATTTTGAGACACAATCCTAACCCCAAAGACTCTCCCTGCCTCAGTGTAATTGATTATTTTAAGCTTAATTACCTCTGGTTGAGAAGGCAGATAAAGTCCAGAATTATAGGACAAGTACGCCAATCCAAACGCAACTAAAATTATAACCATAATCAACATGAAATCTCTCTTCAAACAACCACCACCAAGCTATTAGTGTGTGAAAAAGCATTTCAAGTTATCGTGAAATACATTTCACATAATTTTTAAGAGCTTTTTCACACAATCCAAAGCTTCAGGTGAAGATCATGTTAAAGGAAGAAAAGAAAACTTCACTTCTCGTAGCCATAACTGCAATCCTACTACTCATAATTTCGAATACATACAATGCTACCGCTTTCTCATCAAACACATTCACCCACGACAATCACCTAGACCTCGAAAAAATAATGAAGGCTCTAGGTATACGGAAAAACAGTAATTGGCCTGAGGGTTACACAGGTTTCGAGTTTCAAATAATAGGAGAAAACAACGACTACTTCATAGTAAAAGTAGTAAAGGTACATGGTTTATCGAAGGTGAAAATTGGAGATGTCTACCACCTAGCCAAGCCTCAAAAACTAATTAAATGCATAATGACCAAGACTCCTCCAGCCCAAAAATTAGTTTTTATCAAGAAACTCGGTGAAATAACGGTTAATGACCAGAAATATATCGTATCTAAAGTTAGACCTCAACAAGAAACAGGTACATTTCCAATATCCGGAACTGTAAGTCCAAGATATGTAAACGCTCACGGATATCACTATTTACTAACAGGACAACGTGTAGATATTGTATGCAACTGGAAGCCAGCATCACAGCCGATATATCTTGGATTAATATACTGGGCTTACGGACACTTCTACTACTATGAGCGCTACAACGGCTATGCAGAGGTATCTATGTATCCACCCTATGAAGGATGGTATAGTATAGGTGTAGGAAATCCTCAGGAAAACACCAGTGACATAAAGTATAATGGCTACTACACATTAAATCCCGCTGAATAAACTTGCATAACCCAATTTTATTTTTTAATTTATGTTTTAAATGTTAAGACAAACTTTATCCATACAATAGTAATACTACAGTGTTTACCTAATTTTACACGAGCACACGTAGAGTTTAAAGAGAAATCAATGTAAGTAATCTTACGTTTAACGTTAAACGTAAGATTTATATCTATTATGTTGAATATGACTTTGGTGTTAATATGGAGTTCAAGACCAAGATATCCGTTAAAGGTCAAATAGTAATTCCCAAGGAGATTAGAGAGAAGTATGGCTTTAAAAAAGGAGTAGAAGTTATCATTAAACCTTTAGATGAGACTAGGCTTATAATTGAGAGGGCTCCAAGACTGAGTGAACTATTCGGCTTCCTAGGAGAAGCAAAGGCAACAGAGCTATTACTTGAAGAGAGGGAGAGGGAAGTTGAAGTTGAGGAGGAGAGAATCTCTGAGCTAGAATATCGGAGGAAATAAAGGTGAAGCGCTTCGTATTTGATACAGGTCCATTCCTACTCTTATTCACTAAAGAGAAAGGAGCTAACATTGCTAGGTTAGCTGTATTAAAGCACGAAAAAGGAGAAATTGAAATCTATATTCATCCAAACAATCTATCTGAAGCATACATGATTATCAATAGAATAAGAAGAGAGAATCCGAAACTCTTAGTCAGAGACATAAAACCAGAAGATGTGATTAGAGCAGCATATGCAACTCTAAAGGTCATTCAAGATGAAAAAACAACAATTGAACTTGGAAAATTAAAATCAAAGTATAGAGGAATACCATGGGGTGACCTATCAGCATCAGCATTATCACTACGTTTAAGTAATGAAAAAGAAACTCCGGTCATAATATTAGATGAAGAAAAACACTTTGAAAAAATAAGCGAAGTAAAAACAATACGGATATCAAACCTTCAATTATAGTTAGAATTACAGTTGTCCATGTGAAAATAACCTACATATAATTCACTACACTAAATCTATATTATGAAGTTTAGTTGGGCTTTATTCAATCTAGATGACCCTAAGAAGCTAATTGAGGAAGTCAAACTTTGTGAAATCTCAGGATTAGACGGAGTATGGTGCCCCGATTATCAAGCACCAAGTGCAAGCATCCTTGAACACTATGTAACCTTAACTTTAATCGCATCAAACTCGAAAGAAATGATTATTGGATCAATGGTCACTGATGTTCTTAGGAGACATCCAATGGTTCACGCCCACGCCTTTGCAACCCTATCACACCTAGCTCCAGGAAGAGTTGTATTGGGTTTAGGTGCAGGGGGAGGACTATGTCAAATTCCATATGGTATTAAAATGAATAAATTGAGGGAGAGATTAGAGGAAGGCATAAGGGTTATTAGACTCTTATGGAGTGCTTCAAAAGAAAAGCCTGCCTATTATAATGGAAAATTCTTTAAGCTTCAAAGGGCATCATCACCACTAAAACCTAGAAGCAAGATTCCCCTATACATAGCATCCTATGGACCAAAAATGCTGGAGTTAACAGCTAAGCTAGCTGATGGATGGCTTCCAGAGTCACATACTCCAGAAACCTATGAGACAACATTAAGGAAAATCTATAGTCTAATGGAAAAATTTGATAGGAGCAAGGAATGTTTCGAACCATGTCTAGGAGTAATCTACTATCCCTTTGAAACAGATGACAAAACTTTTAATAAACTAATTAATGTAGCTAAACACTACCTGGCAAACTATCCAGATATACTGTGGACAGCTGGAAGATTTCTAGACCATCCTGGACTAAGAACCCATCAAATAATATTGAATAGAAAGCTATGGGATGAACTAGCTATGAAAGTACCAGACGACTTAGCTGAAAAAACCATTATTTATGGCACTGTTGATGAGTGTATAGATAAAATTGCTAGATATGTAGAGGCAGGTTGTGAACACATAATTCTAGAATCATACTGGATCGAGAAGGAAAAAATAAGAAAGGCTATAGAAATTACTGGTGAAAAAATAATTAAAGCATTCAAATAACTGATCTTATATCTCTAATAAAAGCATTTAAACTCATTTAACTCCTTGACAAATTCCTCTTCTGAGATTAATATTTCTATGATCACTTCTTACTCATCCGACAATGACTTTTTCTGCAACTAGAAGGTTTAAGAATTTTAAGTATCATCAGATTTACCGTCAAGTTGTTGATGACCTCTAAGTTTAATGCTTAATGCCGTTAAAGACATGTATCCTAATATGCATAGCAGGAATGAATAGTTCAAATTCAACTTCCATATATATGAAGCTATCATAGGTGTAAATAAAGCTAGAAGGGATACTAAGCTACCTAAACTTCCCATGAAAAGGGCTATACGTTCTTTAGGTAGATGCTTTCCAATATACGTCATATAGGCTGATGAAGCAAAATTTGTCATCGACTTTGCATGGTAAATTGCTACTGCCAATACTTTGTTAATAGGTATAAAAAGAATGAATAATATAATGGTTAAGCATTTAGTTGAGAAATCTGTTATTAAAGCTAATCTTTCACCATACCTATCTAATATTAATCCACCTATCGGTTGGAATACAATTTGAAGTATATTACCTACTGTTGATAATAAACCTATAACTGTTAACTCTATTCTCAACATATCTATAAAGTAGTATCTTGCGTATGGTTCAATTAACGATAAGGTGATAAAGCTTAATGAATTCAATATCACTATTACTGAATATTCCTTTAGGCCTACTGGTATATAGGAGAAATTTTCTTTCAATTTACAGAGTATAATTGCTAGAGAGCCTCTATGATCTTCAATTTGCTCTTCCATCTCCACTAAAAACAATCTTAACAAAACTATAGTTATAAACATCACAACATGAATGATAATGAAATTTTTGAAAGAAAAGCAACTTAAAATTAAGGAAGAGAAAATAGGAGCAACTGTCACAGCCACCAAAATCACTGTTCTTGATAGAGATATGAATTTACCAAGATGTCTTTCTTCAACAGATCTTGTTAAAAGTGATATTAACGCTGGCCCTTCCAAGTTTAGCATATTGACTGCAAGTAACGACAAGAGTAATGAACTCCAATTAAAACTGAAGTATAATGAAACTAATGAAATTGAAGTAATTAGTGGAATTATAATCGTAAAAATTTTTACACCAATCGTGTCAGCAACTACTCCCCCAGCAAACATAAATAAGTTAGGTAGATTTGTAATACCATAAATTAAACCTAACTCTATTATTCCAAGCTTCTCAGCAATTAGTATCGGTAAATACCATTTTATCGAAGAATAAGCTAATAGTGCTAGGAATCTAGTTAAATAAATTAAGAACACGTTACGTAAAATTATTGGAATATCTTTAGAGGCCCATGAATTCATTTTCTTCCTCTTTAATTCCTAATTCATGCTTCAAGGCGAGTTCAACTAATTCATAGATCTTCATATCCCTCTTTATGGCTTCTATTTTGACTTTCTTCCATAATTCAGGATCAATTTTAATAGAAGTTGTCTCTCTTTTCCTCTTTCTCTTAACCATATAGACCACCATACTACTAGTATTATTTAAATCTAGCATTAAAAAATTATTTAAGCATTATGTTAAAGAATTATAATGTCAACAAATTGACAATGACATCATTGCCTGTTAAAATAAATGTCTTAATAGGAGAGAAGTACCATTGATATTTCCAACTCCACATATGTGAATGAGAATAAAGAAAACTCAAAGGTATCGGGCAACTACTAAGAAAAAATAAAAATGAAGGGGAGTTATTTACAGGTTTTCTTTCCACAGCAGTCTTTGTATTTCTTTCCAGATCCACATGGACATGGATCAGTTGGTGCAGGTTTCTTACAGCAACAACACATTTTTATTCCTCCAGATAAGTAGTTTGATTTTGAAGCATTTATATTGGACAGTTTACACTAGTATACTGAGTATATAAGTGGTGAGTAAGATTGGAATGTAGAAGCGAAAGAGAGTGCTTAAGCTTTCTTGAAAAAATCATTGATGCTGTTGGTAAGAAGTGGGCGTTACAAATAATTACTGTTATTGGTAATCATGGGAAGTTAAGGTTTGTTGAAATTATGAAAAAAATTCCAGGTATTACTCCAAAGGCTCTAACCAGTAGATTAAGAGAGCTTGAAGCCATAGGAATAATTAAGAGGAAAGTTTATCCTGAAATTCCTCCTAGAGTTGAATACACCCTTACTGATGAAGGACGTGAACTTAGAGAGATAATGTGGACATTGATGAAATGGATTGTATCTAAGAAGGGTATGAAATCTAAATGTGAAATATGTTTAAAATTAATAAAATAAAAAATTCTTGAAACACTACTTTTCTAATTCCACTTTATGGGCTATTACTGTTTTCACTTCACCTATATACCATCTTGTTTCATCTCTGAAGTAATGCCAAAATTCATGGTAATCTTCAAGATTGTCACATTCAATTACTAGAATGCCATTATAGGGTGTTCCCCAAGCATGAGTGTAGACCCCTGCTAAAACCACGTTTAACGGCCACTTCTTAACAAAGGATCTCCAATGCTTTCTAGCTCTCTCAAAATCCTCTGGCTTTAAGTCCTTCTTATACTTGAAAAATATAAAGAAGGTAAAGGTTGCCATAATCATATCACCGCATACACCCATATATAGATTTTAATATTAAAGTTCTTTGATAATTGAAACATCAATAACCAACTTTTATGAGGGAGGGAGAAATGGAGGTTTTCGAAGCAATTCTAAGAAGAAGATCTATTAGAGCATATGAATCGAAGGAAATTCCAGAGGAAAAAATTAGGAAAATACTAGAGGCTGCACGTCTAGCACCCTCAGCTGCAAACATTCAGCCATGGCACTTCATAGTTGTAACAAATCCAGAAACAAGAAGAAGGATTGCTAAGACTGGTCGATTTGCAGGCTTTATAGCTGAAGCTCCAATAGTAATTGTTGGTTGTGGAGATAAGAAAGCATCGCCCAAATGGCATATAGTTGATACAGCTATAGCCATGGAAAACATGGTTCTAACAGCTACTGCAGAGGGGCTTGGTACATGCTGGATTGGAAGCTTCAATGAAGAACAGGTAAAGAAACTTCTAAACATTCCAGACAGATTCAAAGTAGTAGCACTATTAACCATAGGTTATCCAAGGGAGAAAATGGATTTCATGGGGAAAATTCTACACTTATTTAGAAGAAGGAAAAAGCTAAGCGAAATTGCCAGTTTAGAGAAATTTGGAAATCCATTTCCAAGCAAAGAAGAAAGTAATATTACCTCTTAAGAGTTCATGTAGATTTAAAATACTTTACGAAGATAGGGCTACTCCAAGCAATTTCACCATTCCACTGAACCACCTTAATCCAATATGGATTTAAACCATGCTTAACTCCATAGTCAACATAGGTAAAGTTGACTTCAACTATATTTCTCGAATCATATAGTGGAACTATTCTAACCATTTTATCTACAGGGCCAAACTTTATCGTCTTAATCTTGTTTTCAACCTCCTTCAATTTGATAGTAAAAGTTCCCTGAGTAGAGTTAAATGTGAGAGTTGCATCTTGAGGTGCATCTAACTCTAAAATTACTCCATCAGGATCACCATAACTAGTAGACTTCCATGAAACACTTCTATCAGAAATAGAAGTTATACCCTCATCTAATCGATCAAAGGCAAATGGAAGAGCATTTAAAATTCTCCCCTCACTTAAAGTTAGCCTCCCATCCCAAACAGTCCTTTTAGATCTGAATTTAGTTTTAAGACCACTCCACTCAATCTTTAAAAAGCGCTTAGAGCCTCTCGATGGAACTATGAAGGTGTAAAGTGTAGATGAGCCTCTCCTCAACTCAACTTCTTGAATACCACTAGTCCCAATAACTCTTAAACTAAGTCTTGGAGGGCTCTCAACATTATACTTTTCACCCATAAAGTGGCCGTCAGCAGTAAAGAAGAGAATGATTCTATCACCAGTTGTTGCATAACACCTTCTATTCTTTAATGCCTCCCAAATAGACTCTCTAGTTAAATCTCTAGCAAAAACACCAGTTAATCCACCCTTAACACCGAAGGGCTCCCCAATATTAAGCTCTTCCGTTGGATAAGTTAGTCCAGGTCTACCAGTATGATCATCACTACCAGCTATAAAGCCAACCTCTAAACCTCTATCAAGGGCTTCTCTAGCAAACCATTCGAATAAACCGTGTTGAGAATAAATTTCTATGACATGAATAAAATTTGGATCATAAAAGTCAAAGTTTGCTGGTCTACCTCCAACATGAGGAATTGTCATTACATCTCTTCTACCGTTCTGACTATCCGTTGCCTTCATAATATTTGTTTCTTTTGTAGCGGATAGCCTTCCCTCCTCTTATCATGGGAGGGCGTTCAGGGGGAATGGAGGCTCCCCACATCTTGAGGATGTTCAGACATGCGATGATATCTCTATCGCCTTCTAAATTACACTTTGGGCACTTCAGTACCCTATACCATTTTGACACTAGCCTGCTGTCACATATTGGGCATAGGGTACTGGTGCCCATAGGATTCACGTAATGGACTGGTAGTCCTATTAGTCTAGCCTTGTAGTCTATGTGGAATTGAATTCTCCTAACACACCAAAAGTTATTTAGCCTTCTATTCATACGCTTTCCTCTGTTTCTTCTTTTTATCCCCCTTAGATCCTCCATTATGATCCCTGCTTTCATCTTCATAGCCTCTTCCACAATAGTCCTAGAGACCTTGTGGCATAGATCCCTTACCCTATTCCTAAGCCTTCTGGAGTACTTTTCTAGTAGTCTCTTCCTCCTCTTTCCCTTGATAGCCTGAATTCTTCGCATTATCTCATGGTAGATCCAGTGGATTCTACGTAATTCAGATGTGTTCCAGCGATATACGTGTGGATTTGTGCTCACTCCTGTGATGTTCATCTCGTTCATGTCGAGAGCTATCCACTCATCAGGTTTAGTTAAATCAATAGTTTTTCTAAATGGTATGAGTACATACTTCTCATTTACTATTATCTCCCCAACTCTAAATTCACCTTTCCTCCAAGCATCAATAAACTTCTGTTGATAATCACCTATCACGAGTCTCAGTTCAATGTATCTTCTCGGAGCTGTCGTGATGATAACCTTACTGCCCCTAAACCTCGCTATGTGGTCATCAAGCCTCATGAACAACTTCTTAGCCCTTGGCGGCCTATTCAAGTCTGCTAAACCCTTACGACACCTATTACGCCATGACTTTAACATAGAAGTTGCTACTCTAACAGCAGAATGACAATAGTGAGAAGCATAATTAGACCACTTAGCCTTGAACTCATAGTACACTAGTTTTCTAAGCCTTGCAAAAGAGGTAACATTACTCTCTAGTGCTTTCTCAACACAGAAATTTATCATGTCTCTGAAATCTTCGAGTACCTTAAGTACTTTGCTGGATTTTTCATATTTGAACGGTACTGATAGCACTATCTCACTCATCAATAATATTGGGGTAATACCCTGATTTAAACCTTATGATGCAACAAAAGGTATTTAAATGCTACAAAAGCAACATATTATGTCACTGCCCACCTATCTAAAGCCCTTACAAGTATATGAAGGCTCTCTTCAACCTTAACAATTGAAGGAGCAATTACTTCAAGCTTCTCAGCCGGCCCACCAATAATTTTCATTAAAGGAGAAGACTTAATATCCATAAACTTACCAGTACCAAAAGGGTCAACCAAAACTCTGAAAACATGCCTTTTCTCACGAAAAGTTTGAACTCTAAATCCAGGACTACCCTCAACTTTATCTCCAAAGGTCACTATAACCTTATCACCCTCACGCAAAGCACCATCATAAACCTGAATAAATATTCCACTACGCCAAGGGCGAATAAAGAATCTACTATAAAATTTAGCCTTCAACTTTGCATTACCAGTAGTCTTAACAGTTACATATCCAGATTCCTTAGGGGAGATAAATTGAGGGATCTGCATGTCAGAGACATCTCTTTGAACAATGAGAATGTTGCCCTTATCGTCAATTCCATATTTTCCAACAATGTACGTTATAGTCCATGACTTAAAGCTTCCAGCTACAGCTTTCTTCAAGCTAATTTCAGCTCTACCAAGCCATTCACTATTGAACATAACCATAACCCTTACCTACACCACTAGTATGTCAACGCTTATCATAAAACGGTTATGCGTAATGAAAGCTAAGTGTTTGATAGTGAATGTTAATAGTCAGCTAAGAGTAAATAATGAATGATAAAAATGAGATTTCCAAGGAAAGTTTTAGAAAGAAGGTTATCTAAATTCCAAGAAAAATTGAGAGAAAACAACATTGACGCTGTGATGCTCAGAACACTCTCAAGCTTCATTTACTTTACTGGAGTAAAGTGGTTGAGGCCGGCACTACTAATTCCATCTAAAGGTGAACCATTAGCTTTCATAGCTCGAGGAGAAGAAGAAGGCTTCATAGAGAAAACTGGAATCAAAAACATTGCCACATACACTGATGGTGGAGAATTAATGGGAAAAGTCTCTAGAACCATTAGAGAAAGCAACTATAGATTTGTGGGCCTAGAATTTGGATTAGAAAGAGATGCTTACATATTATTCTATGAAGTATTCAAGAAGCTCAACCCTCAAGTAAAAATTGTTGATGTTAGCCCAATAATCACTGAAATGAGATTAATAAAAGATGAATACGAATTGAATTGTATTCGTAAGGCAGGCTCAATTGCAACTAGAGTTATGGAAAAATTATTGTCCATTGTAAAGGAGGGAGTTTCAGAAACAGAAATAGCAGCTGAAGCATACATGAACCTATACAAAGAGGGATGTGAAGAACCACACGTATATGTCAATATAGGACCTCATCCAAGAGTACATTCAGAACCACTTAGAGACAATATCGCGAAAAAAGGAGTCTTCGTCACCTTGATTATAGGTGCAGATTATAATCGATACTATGCTAACATGTCACGTACAATTCATATTGGATCGCCAAGTGAATTAGCGAGAAAAGCCATAAAATGTATGAATGAAACCTTCAATCTAGCAGTAGAACTAACTAAGCCAGGTATAAAATTCATGAATGTAATTAAAGAACTAGACAGAATATATGCTAGATATAATTTGATCGACTATAGAGTAGTAGGCTACACGCATGGAGTAGGCTTACAAATAGAAGAGAAGCCAATAACAACAATACTACCAAGAGACAGACTTATGGAAGCAAAAGGAGGAATGGCATTAGCATTCATACACTCTCCACTAATGATGAGTAAACTAGGGCAAGTGAAGAAAGAGGACACATTTATAATCAAGAAGAATGGTGAACTGGAAAATGTAACTGAACTAGAAAACTTAAACTAACAGAGTTAATTTTATTCAACATCAGCTTTTCTTCAACAAATCAATAAGCTTCTCTCTAGTTAAAAGAGAAAGTACTACTCTTTAAATCTGCCTTTAGAGCCTTCAAAATTGCATTATTAAAGGAGGTAGTTAAGCATTAAAACAGTAAAAACGGCTGAAATAGTAGCTAAAATTGAAACTTTTTAACGTAAGAAAACTCCGCAGAATATACAAAATGTAAATCATAATAAAATAAAAATAATGATTAAACTATATAATATGTTACTTACAATTATCATATTGAAATTGTTATTGTAAATTAACAGCGTGATAACTCCAGGTGATCTTGTGAAGGAAGTTAAAGTTGTATGTCCAAGGGATTGCTATGATACATGTTTTCTTCTAGCTTTAGTTGAAGAAAATAGAATAATCTCTATTAGAGGAAGCTTCGATAACCCTATAACTCAAGGATTCCTCTGTCCCCGAGGAGTTAAAGATTTTGAACGCGTCTATAGTAAGAATAGAGTTTTAAATCCACATGTAAGAGTTGGAGATAAACCTAGTAGAAAATTTAAGCAGACATCATGGAATGAAGCCTTAAGCATAATATCTGAAAAGATTAAAGAGGTAATAGGCAATCATGGAGCACAATCTATACTTCACTTAGAATATAGTGGGAATTCAGGATTAATAACACAAAGCTTCTCACAGAGAATTTGGTATGCTATTGGAGCCACCAGGACAGACTATAGTTTATGTAGCAGATCAGGGCATGAAGCAATATCACTGCACTATGGATTAACCTATGGAATACAGCCAGAAGAACTACCGAACATGAAGTTAATAGTATTCTGGGGGTTTAATGCTAGAGTAAGCTCACCTCACCTATGGGCCCTTGCACTAAGAGCTAGAAGAAGAAAAGCAGTAATCGCAGTTATAGATCCGAGAGAAAGTGAAAGTGCAAGAGATGCAGACATATGGATTAAACCAAAGCCTGGGAGTGATGTAGCATTAGCATTTGGAATTGCCAGATACCTAATAATACATGGCTATGTAAACATGAAATTCATTAAAAAATGGACTTATGGGTATGAAAGATTCAAGGAGGAAGTTATGAAGTGGACTCCAAGTAAAATTGAAGGAGTAACAGGAGTAAGATGGAGGTCAATTGAAAGATTAGGAGAAGCCTATGGCAAAAGAAAGCCGAGTGCAACAATGATTGGGCTAGGATTTCAAAAAAGCATTTATGGAGCAGAATCAGTTAGAGCAGTGGCTCTAATCCCAGCATTATTAGGGCTTCATAGAGGCTTCTACTACACCAACAGTCAAGGATGGCTAGTAAATAACTCATATTTAACTGGAGAAAGCCTTACAAATAAGAAGATAAGAACAGTCAGTCAAGTTGCATTAAGCAAACTAGTTGAAATGGGAAAATTTAAGTTTATATACATCTACTGTATGAATCCAGCATCAACACTTCCAGACCAAGGAGCCTTCAGAAGAGGATTAATGCGAAAAGATGTATTTGTAGTAGTACATGAAACACATTGGACAGAAACAACCAATTATGCAGACATTGTACTTCCAGCCACCACATACTTGGAAAAAGAAGATATTGTTGTATCTTACAGTCATGGATATGTAAGAATATCTAGAAAAGCAATAGAACCCTTAGGAGAAAGTAGAGATGAAGTATGGGTTATGAAGGAAATGGCTAAAAGGTTAAGATTAAAGGAGAAATGGATCTATGAGGATCCATGGAATGCACTTAAAAAGGCATTTAGAGGAGCCTTCGAAAAAGGATCATTCAATGATCTAATGGGAGATGATATATTAAAGCTGAAATCAAGGCCGAGAAATAGGTATCAAACACCCACAGGAAAAATAGAATTCTACTCCAAAAAAGCTGAAGAAATAGGATTAAACCCACTGCCAACACAAATGCAAATAGATCTAAGCGAAAATGAATTCATACTCCTAAGTAGCGCCCTTCCCTACTACACCCATACCCAATTCCAAGACATATATGGACCAATACCAAAAATAGTATGGATAAACAGTAAGGATGCAGAGAAACTAGGGATAAATAGAGGAGATATAATTCAAATATACAATGAACTAGGAGGAATAAGGGTAAAGGCAATAGTTACAGATAGAATTCCACCTAAAATCCTATGGACCCCGAAACTATTAAACGATCTAAATGGAAAACCACTAAACATACTAATGCCAAGTACAACACAGAAAATAGGTGGAGGCCCAATATTCAACTCAACAAAAGTTAAAATAAGAAAATCTAAAGAATAGACTTAAGCATATCAATAACCATTCTAAAGGCATTTGGATCGATAGACCTAATAGATTTTCCTGGAATACCAATCCAAGCTGGATAAATATTATTTACCTCTAAAACCCCTTTGAACTCCTCCATAAAGACACCATACCCTCAATGAAAATAACATCATCTGGAAAACTACCCTTCTTAATAGGATCCTTCCATCTTCCAATTCTACTAATTCCACAAGCAGGACTACCCTCAGCTCCAAGAACAGCTACAATTTCATAACCCTTCCTCTTAAACCATAATAACTGCTCAGTAACAGCCTTAGCAATACCCCTATACTTATCTCTAACACTTGAATGCTCATACGGATCCTTAGGCAGAGGTTTACGGAAAATTCCAAATATATGCATTCCCAGGCATGGAAGTTGAAATATGCCTACACCCTCCTCCAGTAAAACCTTAACAACATCCTCCTCAAGCCCTGGATGAATAGCCAATCCATCCTCTAAGGAGTGAACATTGAGAATACAATGGGAAACAACAACTATCTTCCCACTCCTAGCATCATCCAATAAAGGGCCACCTCACAATACCTTAACATAAGTAACCTAAATATTTTGTAATGTCATTGAATCATCTTCACTTCAGCCCCTATAAAAACACACATATTATTTAACAGAATGAATAGACCATAATTGGAATTTAGACTCTTGGTAGAGTTAAATTGGAACAGTGGAATAACAAGGTAGATTCTAAAGTAGAGGAGATTATGTAAAGGTTAATTACATGGTTTAATCCTAGATTAAAACATGAATAAAAATGTAATTCCTAAGCCTGAAGAATTTTTAGGGTTTAAAATAGGTGAAGATAGGAAACTAGCAAATTGGAATCAAATAGTTGAATACTTCAAGAAGGTTGGAGAGCTCTCAGACAGGGTGAAAGTAGAGGTTCTAGGATTAACCACTGAAGGAAATGAGTTTATACTTGCAACCATATCATCCCCAGAAAATCTTAGAAACTTAGAGAAATATCGTAGAATTCAAATGAGGCTTCATAATCCTGAGGGATTAAGTGAAGGAGAGGCAGAGAAGCTTATTGAAGAAGGGAAAACAATAGTTCTTGTAACATGTAGCATTCATTCAACTGAAATAGCTGCAAGTCAAATGTCCATGGAGCTTCTATATAAGCTGGCAACAGAGGATTCAGAAGAAGTAAAGGAAATACTTGAAAATGTAATTTTCCTATTGGTTCCATCATTAAATCCAGATGGAATAATTAAGGTTGTAGAATGGTATAAGAAGACCCTTGGAACAAAATATGAAGGGTCACGTCCACCCTACATGTACCATAAATATGTAGGCCATGACAATAATAGAGACTGGTTCATGTTCACACAAATTGAAACAAGACTAGCAGTAGAGAAAATTCATAATCGTTGGCATCCACAAATAGTGTATGATCTACATCAAATGGGATCATATGGAGCTAGATTCTGGCTTCCACCCTACATAGATCCAATAGACCCGAATGTAGATCCGATTTTACAGCAAGAAATAGTTTTTCTAGGCTCCTCCATGGCAAATGAACTTATAGGTAGAGGAAAGAAGGGAGTTGCATGCCACACCATCTTTGATGCATGGACTCCTGCTAGAGCATATCAACATTACCATGGAGGAGTAAGAATACTATCAGAAGCTGCAAGTGTAAAGATAGCTACACCTATCGAGATAAAAAAGGAGGAACTTGAAGAGAGAAGAGGCTTCGACCCTAAGTTGCAAAGATGGAATAATCCAAATCCATGGCTAGGAGGAAAATGGACATTGAGGGACATTATTGATTACGAGTTAATAGCAGTAATGGCATGCCTGAGAAATGCAGCAAAATATAGGGAAATATGGCTATACAATACACTACAAATATTCAAGAAGGCATTAAATCCAGAAAAAGGTCCATATGCATTCCTAATACCACCAGGTCAAAGAGACCTATACAACACATACTGGCTACTAGACATCTTGAAAACAGGGGATGTAAGAATCCATAGAGCTAAAAGTGAATTTGAAGCAGAGGGAATAAAATATCCGAAGGGAACCTACATAATATATTACGCGCAGCCATATGGATGCTTCGCAAAGACATTACTAGAAGTACAGAAATATCCAGAATTAAAGGAAACAAAACCATATGACTTAACAGCATGGACACTGCCACTATTAATGGACGTAAAAGTAGTAACAGTGAATAAGAAGTTTGAAGCTGAAGTGGAAGAAGTAAAAGAAGTGAAAATGCCCAGTGGAGAAATAGTGGGAGAAGGAAATGCAAAATACTATGCATTCACACCTAAATCAAACGCCTCATACAAGTTAGTTGCAACCCTACTCAAAGAGAAATTCAAAGTGAAAAGAACAGTAAAGACAATAAAGATAAATGGAGAAGAATTGCCAGCAGGAACCTTCATAGTAATAGGGGACAATAAAGTTAGAGAAAGAATTCTGCAATTAATAAGAGAATTACCAATAAAAGTATATGCACTAAATGAAATTCCAACAAGTGAATTAATAGAAGTTAAAATGCCAAGAATAGGAATCTATCAAAGCTGGTTCCCAATAGCAGATGAAGGATGGACTAGATTTATACTAGAAAAATTCGGCTACCCATACCAAACAATACATGACATAGACATTAGAAGAGGAAAATTAAATGAGAAATTCGATGTAATCATAATTCCAAGCCAAAAACTTGAAAATATAATTAACGGTAGAAGTGAAGAAGACTATCCACCAGAATACTGTGGAGGAATAGGTGAAATAGGAATAGAAAAACTAAACAACTTCATAGTTAATGGAGGAATATTAATAACTCTAAATCAAAGCTGCATGCTACCAATAAAGAAAATGTGGATACCAGTAAGCAATGCACTAGAAGGATTAAGTGAAGATGAATTCTATGTGCCAGGAGCAATACTAAGAGCAATAGTAAACAATAATCATCCAATAGGATATGGAATGCCAATAGATGCAGCAGTATTATTCGTGAATAGTCCAGCCTTCAAATGTCAAGAAAAATATGTAGTAGCAAAATATCCACCGACAAATCCACTATTAAGCGGATATATACATGGAGATAAACACCTATACAACCTTGCAGCCATAGTAGACATACAAAAGGGTAAGGGAAGAGTAATACTATTCGGAACACCAGTACAATTTAGATGTCAAACACCAGGAACCTTCAAAATGCTTTTCAATGCACTATTATATCCAAGCAAAAACTAGTTAAACTCCTCATATCCAGTTAAGGGTGAAACATTACAATAATGCTCAAGCAAAATTCTAGTAATAATCCTCATCTCAGTCATCAATATAGGTGGAGGAATATTAAGTAGGTCGCTTACATTACGCCAAGATCTAGCTTGAAGAATCTTAGAAATCAACATTAACTCTTGAATATAAGTCAACTTAGGCCTCCTATCTTCAACATCATAGAAATAACATTTAGCCAATTCAAAGACACCGTCAACAACACCTTCAAGGGTCATTGGACCCCAAGCATAAATCCTCAACCTCTCAATCTGAACACGTGAAAGCTGAGGAGAATAACCCTCAACTACAGGGAGCCCCCAAGACTTAAGCAGTAAATAGGCAATTTCAGGCTCAAGATCACGATAAGTGTCGAAGAGAGAATTAATAAGTCTCCTCCTAAACTCGCAATTAGCCTCCATAATAAAACTTAAAACTTCATTGCTAAGAGGCTTGATAACTATAACTGTAAACTCACCACTAATAGGATTCCTGTCAGGACTAATGTGAATAGGTATAAAGTCATTTTTAATCCAAAATTTAAGCAACCTCTCAGAAACACCAAATCCAGCTCCAATCCAATCATAGCCCTTCTCCCTTGCCTCCTCACAAACTCTTCTAAGCATTAACGAGCCAATACCCCTGCCCATCAAGTTAATATGAGTGGCTATACGTATAATTCTCCAGCCAACAAATCTTCCGAAATCAGTAGTCCTAAAATGCTTGATAAAGCGGTCTGGAATAATGTTACCTTGAATTCTAGCTCCAATTAAAAGTTCACTACCAATCCTTTCAGGAATAGGACCCTCTTCAGCAAGCTGAATACTACAAACCACCTTTCCAGTCGGAGTCATAAGCATGCGAATAGTATGATGAGGAGCATCAGCCATCATAGCCAAGTCCTTAGGCTGATTTCTATAATGAGCAAGAACATAAATACCAATAAATTGCTTCAACAATTCATCCTCCTTCAAAAACAAGGACTCTAAGTCAGGCTTAACATAACTTAAATCCAAACTCTCAATAAACTTTAAATCTTGATTATCAATTTCAGCAGGCTCAGCATCAAGCATTAAAGCGTCGAAGAGCCATTTCTCAATAGGATCATTTTTAGCATATCTAATAGGCTCAGTCATTTCATACTCTATAACCCTAGTTTCAGGATCATCCTTCAAGGCCTTAAGGAAACGAACAGAAAAACCTCTACCAGCACCTTCATATCCATGAATTGTAGAAGAGAAAACTAAGCGTCTAAAACGCCTCCAAATTTCATATAGCATTGGTACATGAATACCTGCAGCTTCATCAACTGCAATTAAATCAGCCCTCCTAGTAATGGCATCAAGAGGCTCCCTATACTCGATAATTACAGGTCTAGTTTCAATCCTGACAATAAAATTATCTCTACGAAGAACATTAACCTCTTTATATCCAAGATACTTAAAAGTCTTCAATGCAAGCTCCATTAAAGGTTGAACATTAAGCAAACTAGGAGCAGTAACTAAAATTTTAACAGGCATCTTCTTAAAGCTAATAGCCCTACCCAAGAGAACTAAGCCAATACCAACAGAACAGGACTTACCCCTACCTCTATCAGCAGTTATAACTATAGCCAATCTACCTCTAGGCCTATCAACCAAATTTTCAAACAACTTTAAAACTTCAACTTGATCTTGAGTCAAAGCTAAACGAAAAGCCCTCCTAGGAAATACACTCTTCCTAGGAATCTTAATAGAACGCTTAACAGTAGAAGAAGCGTATCTACCAGCCAGTAAAGTAAAGGACTTAACATATCTCCCCTCATCAGAACTATAAACTGCAATACCATCATGCTCAAAAAGCTTACCAATAATACGCCTAATAAAAATAGTTCTAACAGTTGAAATTGGATACTGAATAGTTGCAAGTTCAATCTTAAACCTACTAATAACACTAGGCCAAGAATCGAGAGAAGGAGTCAAAAAAACAATTAAACCTCCACCCCTAACAAGACCAGTCAACCTACCAACATCATTAGGATTAAAATCATTCAATAAATCCAAAACAACAACATCAAAAGTTAAGCCTAAAACCGTATCAGTACGCTTAAAGCTAATAGCCTGAAAGTCAACTTCACCCTCAAACTCACCCTTAAAACCCTCAATAACACCCAATCTCTCCAAAGCATCATCATAAAAAGAATGATAAGCATACAAAACATTAACTCTACCTCTAAAACGCGAAATCACCCTACAAGCCTCAGCCAAGAAATCCCTAGCAGAAGAAGCAAGCCTAAAATTATCATCACCACAAATAACAAGCATCCTCCTATGATTAAGAAGGAAAGCCTCCTCCAACACTCTACCTAAAACATCAACACCCATAAACAACACCTCAAAGGAGAAATTATTCAAAAAAGACTACACAAACAATCTTAAAACAATAACGACCATCATACACCTCAACTTCAATCTAGAAGTAGGAAAATAGTGCCGCCGCCGGGATTTGAACCCGGGTCCCGGGCTATCCCCGTGCCCCAAACACTTTAAACCGCTCGAGAGGCCCGTATCCTTGACCTGGCTGAACGACGGCGGCCCCTTGGCTGTTTGATTAAATTGATTTTTTATTTCATAAATTTTGCTGTTAGGGTAATGGTATAACCTTGTTACCTTTTTATTTCAGTCATGTGTATGGATAAGTGAATTTTATTTTCTTAATTTGCTGGTGTCTATGTTTCGCTTAATATTTCAGATTGGACATGAATTATATTTTCATTTCTAGACGTAACTAGTGTGTTCATTAAATATTTTGAGAGTATCTAATACTCTCGAGTCTTGTAGTGTTAAAATATCGGCTTCATTTACTAGTTCTGAAACAATATATGTCAGAGTTATAGTCCTATTCATTTTTCCTGAATCTTCAACTATCCACATTATTCTTCTTGACAGACTTTACAATGCACTACAATATGGACTATAGTACTAATTGAATTTTATAGGATTCAATTTAGCATTGCATATATTACGTGAGCTATTTTAAAATTGTAAGGTCTTTCTAGGAGATAAGTAGAAAAATTTAAAGTTTAGAAATTAACAGCATGAATTAAATGACTGATGAAAATCGAAGTTTAGCTGTAAAAATAGTACCATATAATAATGAAGCTCCAAAAATATTTGATAATATAAAAGATTTTCTACTGAACCAAATCCCTTATGAAATTGAAGTAGAGCATATTGGGAGTACAGCTGTTCCAGGACTTGGAGGGAAGGGAGTAGTTGACGTCTTAATAATTACTAGGAAGGAGTACATGGAAGAAATAGTTAAGCTACTAGAAGCTGAAGGATTAAAGTATAATCCTGGCGGTGGCACTCCTCCAGAAAGACTCTTTGTTTCAGGGCCATACAAATATAAAGGAAAAGAATTACATATACACATTCACATAACATTTCACGGTAGTAAAGAACATAGAGACAAGCTGCTTTTTCGAGATTATCTTAGAAAGCATCCTGAGGAAACCAAGAGATATTATGAGTTAAAGAAGAAGTGGAGCCTACAAGCTGGATTAAACCCAGCCAAATATACTGAGCTAAAAACATCATATGTCGAGGAAATATTGGAGAAAGCAAGAAAGGAGATGAAAAATAATTTGATTTAAACAATGTTAAGAAAAAAATTATCTTAGACTAAATCTCCTTGGAGGAAGCTTTTTAACATCTTTTAACTTCTCTATTTGCTCTAATAGTTGGTCAGCTTCACTCCTCAAATTATTCATCTTATTTTTCAATTCATCTAAACTCACTTTATCACTTAGAATTGCTTCATCAAATTTAATTAATTCCTTTCTAAAGTCACTTAATCTTGAGCCAACATCATAAAAATGCTGTTTGAAATCTACGAATAACGCTTTACTTAAGTCTTTACTAAAGATTTCTTCAAGCCTAGTCTTCTCTTTCAACAATTTTTCTTCATCTCTCAATAGGGAAGAAATTGAACTTAAATTTCTAGTTAAAACCGGTAGTAATTTAGCTTTAATATCAGCTAATAGGGCTTCCTCTCTCCGTCTTTCCTCAAAGTAGTATTTAAGTAGGTATGAAAAAATTATAATTGCAGCAATCATGAGAACTAATTGTTCAGACAATCCATAACACCAATTAAATATTCATTCAACTATCATAAATATTTCTAGTTAAATAACACATGAAATGTGATTATAGGTGAAGGAGGCTGCTTCGCTTTATATTTCACTAACTCTTCAGTAACTGGTAGTACTGCCAGCCATAAAATCGTCTATCAAGTCACAATAGAAATATTATCGAAAGATAATCATCACAGTATTGTGATTAATATTGACCTTAGAAAACCTATCTATCGATGAGGCTAGAAGGATAGTAGTTGAAAACAGAGGCCCCCCAAGCTTTAAAGGTAAAGGGAGAAAGGAAGTCGTTGAAGTTGTCAGAGATATTGCAGGTGTACAGTATGATCCTCTGCCAGTTATCATGCAAGCACAATACTTGACTTTATGGAATCGAATTGATGATTTCAAACCAAAATTCCTAGATGAACTCTTATATGAGGATAAAAGGCTAATAGAATTTGTGTTAATGAGGCAAGCATTACATATAGTTCCAATTGATGAACTATCCTATTATTATCAAGCAGTTCAACGTGTTTTCAGGAGAGGATGGATTCAGAGAGCGGTAAATAAGCAGTCCATGAGGGAGCTTCAAGATATAATTGAGAAAATCAAGGAGAGGGGTACAGTAAGCATAAAAGACTTCTCTTACACTAAGCTTAGAGCATTATTCTATATGGGTAAAATAGCTATTGCGAAGAGAGAGTTAGGAATGTTTCAAATGCCCCACTATAGTCTATTAAATATACTTCACCCACAAATAGATCTAGAAAAGTCGAAGAGGATGAAGCGACAAGATGGCTAGTGTTGAAGACTGTTTCAGCCTTTGGAATATCACCTTCAAGTCACATCGCCTACTGGATTGGATATAAGATTAAAGAGACAGAGAAAATCTTGAAGGAATTAGAGGAGGAAGAAATAAAGAGAGTTAAAGATTGAAGGCGTAAAGAAAAATCAATGGATTAAAATTGAAGATCTAGAGAAAATAGGCGAAAAGAGGAGGGAAGAATTCATTTCATTATTAACTCCAATGGACAATCTTATAAGGGACAGGAAGTGGCTTGAAGAATTATTCGGCTATACATTTAAAATTGAATACTTCCAAAAGAAGAGTATGCGATGGCAAGTAAGCATACTGATGAACTATAATTTCATAGGCTTCATAAACCCGAAAATGGATTAGGAAAAATAAAACTTTCATAATAAAGGAATTCAACATCCCAAGGAAAATTGAAGAGGACGAATGGGAGAAAATATTGAAGAGAATTGAAGAACTTGCAAAATTCCATAAAGCTGAGAAGATCAAGATTGTAGATAAAAGAAACAAGGACATTTTTAAAAGTCTTGAAAAGCTTGGTTACGAAACAATGAACAATCAGCTAATATATAGACTGTAAATAAATTTCACAAAATCTACTGAATTTTAAGATGCTTTATAAATTGTTATAATCCTATTTTGGCTTTTATCTTTGCAATTTCCATCTCCAATTTTAGTAATCTTTCATTTAGAAATGACTTTAAGTCATCTCTCAGATTTCTGAGCTCAGTAACTATTTGATCTTGCTTTCCAAGTAAATCATCTTGTTTTTTAATCATCAAATCTTGCTTCTCAAGCATTACATCCTGCTTTTTGAGCATAAAATCTTGCTTCTCAATAATTAAATCTTGTTTTTCGATCATTAAATCCTGTTTTTCAAGCATTAAATCTTGTTTTTTAAGCATTAAGTCTTGCTTTTTAATCATAATGTCTTGTTTATCTAACATTTGAACACCTATATCAGCTATTTTCACTAATTGCATGGCAGTAAGATATCTATAGTATGACTCAATATTCATCACATTTCCCTCATAATCATGTATATCGATTCTATCAACTATAGCTCCACTCGGTTTCTTTTCTTTAATAATTTTGATGAAGCCTCTTAGCTTATTTTCACTTGTGTCAATTAGAACCTCGATTGCTTGCATATTTTGGATGAAAATGTTTTCTGCATAAAAACGCTCGATTTCTAGTGATTCGGCAATGCCTAACAGAAATGGACGATAACCGATATCATGAACTTTACTGCCCACAATGATTAATCTCTTCTTCAATAGAACACTCTCCATTAAGATATGTAGAAGAAATTATATAAAAATGATAACTTATAGCTCGACATTTAATCATCACTAATTAATCTTCAGGTTTAAACAGGGAAGTTTATATTGAATCTCATATTAAATCAGAATATGAAATCCAACATGTAAATATGACTTTTGAGATTAATACATTTATCTTACGAAAATTATGATAACTAAAATAATTTAATTCCATTAATCAAACTTGAAACACATAATAACATTCACAGTTACAACTTTTATGGATATGGATAAATATTCATATCAACTCCATGAGGTTGTCAGAAATACTTAGTATACTCCTAAGTATATGAGCACAGCAGATAACGACTCAAATGAAAAGATGAAAAGTAGGAGTCTATATGAATCCACCTTCGATGGAAAGAATTAGGAGATAATAACTAGCTCCCATAGTCGAGGATGGAGGATAAAAGAAACAGAAGCGAAAACATTAACTTAGCAGATGGAGAAAATTCAATCAACTAGTAGAATTTATTGAAGAGGAACTCAAATAGTGATTATTGATAGCTGAATCAATCATATGGAGGAGCATACTTAATAGGATTATTCCTGAAAGTTTCCATACACTTCCTACTACAGAAACAGTACTTCTTACCCATATAGACAATCTTATATTTACAGTTCTCTTCATCAACGTCTACTCCACAAATAATATCCTTAACCAATAATCTCACCTCAATACAAATAGCATCATCACTCTAATTAAGATATGTACAATACTTCTTTAAGCTAAATCCAGTTACTCAGCCTTCCATGTAGGATGGATTAATATTAACTCGCCGTAGCAGATTTGCATTAGTGACAACTGAAACTGAACTAAAAGCCATACATAATTCAGCTATTACTGGATGAAGTAAACCAAAAATTGCCATTGGAATTGCAACAAGATTATAAATGAAAGCCCAGAATAAGTTTTGCTTAATCTTCCTAAAAGTTTCTCTTGAAAGCTTTATTGCTGTAACTAAACTTGAAAGATCACCTCTAACAAGAATTATGTCTCCAGCCTCAATTGCAATATCTGTACCAGTTCCAATAGCAATACCAACATTTGCCTGTGTTAGAGCTGGAGCATCATTAATTCCATCACCAACCATAGCAACTAAACCATATTTCTCCTGATACTGCTTCACAACATCAACCTTCTCGTCAGGCATCACTTCAGCATAAACTTCATCTATACTAATTTGTCTAGCTATAGCTCTGGCAGTCTTCCAATTATCTCCAGTAAGCATAATAACTCTATAACTCATATCTTTAATTTCATTAATTGCTGGAATTGTATCATCCTTCAAAGTATCTGCAACTGCAATCAACCCAATTACACTTCCATTTACAGCTACAATCATGACAGTTTTAGCTTGCTCCTGTAACTCACTAAACTTCTCCTTAACTTCAGGCTTAAGAGAAGACCCATTATCTGGTAGAAGGGCAGGTTTACCCACAATAACTTTTTCACCATTAATTAAACCAGTAACACCCATACCTCTAATCGCCTTAAAGGCTTCAGGTTGATCAAGCCTAACTCCCATCTCCCTAGCCCTTCTAACAATTGCTTTTCCCAGGGGATGCTCAGATCCCTGCTCAATACTGGCAGCATAATATAAGACTAATTCTTCTCCATTAGGATCACTTGTAAATGAAATTACATCAGTCACCTCAGGCTTACCCTTAGTTAAAGTGCCAGTTTTATCCAAAATTATTGCTTTAACTTCCCTCATAGTTTGAATTGCTTCACCCTTACGAATTAATATACCCCTCTCTGCACCCATTCCAGTTCCAACCATTAGAGCTGTTGGAGTAGCAAGACCAAGTGCACAGGGACAAGCAATAACTAAAGTTGCAATAGTAGCTGAAATAGCCAACATTATTACTGGTTGATCCAATTTAATCCAAGGTATAAATGGTGCAGCCCACTTAGCCACAGCCATCATTCCAGCTGGAAATACCATCCATAAAGTAAAGGTTAATAATGCAATTAATAACACTGAAGGTACAAAGTAACTTGTAACCCTATCTGCGAATTCTTGAATTGGAACCTTAGTACCCTGACACTCCTCAACCATCCTAATAACCTGAGCAAGAAAAGTATCTTTACCAACCCTCGTAGCCTTAACCTTCAACAAACCCTCTAAATTTACAGTTGCACCAATAACTTCATCTCCAGGCTTCTTATAAACAGGCATTGATTCACCAGTAACCATAGACTCATCGACCGAACTTTCACCCTCAACTACAATTCCGTCAGTAGGAATCTTCTCACCAGGCCGAACAATCATTACATCTCCAACCTTAACCTCCTGTATAGGAACTTCCCTTTCCTCACCATTAACCAGTATCCTCGCAGTCTTAGCCTCCAACTTTAAAAGCCGCCTAATAGCTTGAGAAGTCTTACCCTTAGCCTTAGCCTCAAAATATCGTCCAGTAAGATGAAAGGACATAATCATAGCCGAAACACCAGCATAATTGAAAATTGATGTAAAGAAAGATGAAGGGCCAGTAAGAAATGCAATAAAAGTGCCCATCATTATTAGAACATCCATATTCGCAGTTTTATGCATAATAGACTTAAAAGCAGACTTAAAAGTAGGTAAACCAGCCCAAAACAAAGTTGGAATAGCAAATAAGATTAAAGCTAAATTATAAATAAACCCACTAGGCCAAACAATGCCGAAAAACATTTCAGGAATCATCCAAATGATAATAGGAAGAGTACAAATCCATGCAACAAACATTCTCAAACGGGCTTTTCTCATCTCCTCAACAGACCTATCAACTTCCTCCTCAGAAATAACAGTATAACCCAAATCAGTAATAGCCTTCCTCAAATCTAAAATTGAAACCAAATTTAGATCATACTTAACAGTAGCAGTCTCCATAGCAAAATTAACAGTTACAGATTCAACTCCCCTAATATTCTTCAAAGCCTCTTCAATCCTCATAGCACAGGAAGCACAACTCATACCTCCAATCCTAATAGAAATCTCTCTAACCCTCTCACCAATCCTAGAAGCACTAATAGGCTCATATCCAGCTTCCTTAATTGCATCATAGATTCCCTCTAAATCCACCCTACTAGGATCATATTCAACCACAGCCTTCTCAGTAGCAAAATTAACATTAACATTAACTACACCATCCAATTGTCTAATCGCCCTCTCTATAGAACGTGCACATGTAACACAATGCATTCCTCCAATCCTTATAACAACAGTTTTCTTACTCAATAATCTCATCCTCATTAAATCAATAATAAAAAGAAATAATGTATCTAATGGCAACAGCCATGCTTAACATACTTTTCAGGCTCTCTCCTGAATGCCTCTAGACAACCCTTAGCACAGAAATAGTATGTTTTACCCATATGCTCAGTCTTATACTTTGCAGTAGCCTCATCAACCTCCATTCCACATACTGGATCCCGAGCCAAAAAATTCACCTCAATAAAACTAGTTGAACACATTCAGATAAAGCTCATTATTTTCAAAATGGAAAAGAAGTTAATGGTAAAATTATAAAATGGTATGGAAATAAATTTCTAGGGTACTAGATGGGAAATTATGAGAAAGAATTAGATCTCATTGGTTATTGTGAAATTTACTGCCGTCTATGCGACTATTATACTGGGAGAATTAGAGAAGTGGGTAGACAAGCGTTAGAGATTGTTGAGAAACACCCAGAATTTAAGATGTTCGTTGAATCTACAAGAGAATTCAATTATGAAGACTTCTTGAAGGGTCTTCGATGGCTATCCACAATGGGACCTTGTATTGGTGCTTGTAGAGGGGGAGGATGAAGTGGATGTCCACTAAGAAAATGCTGTATAGAGAAGGAAATTACATTCTGTTATGAGTGTAACCAGTTTCCATGCAAAATAATCAAAGAACAATTCCCTAAGCTGAAGAAAGATTAGACGAGCTAAAAAGACTTGGAGTAGAAAAATGGGTTAAAAAGCAGCTGAGAGTATAATAGTGAAAGCTCTATCACAACCCCTTTAGACCCTCCACAATCGGCGGCAGATAGTTTAAACCATTAGATTATAAAGTCAACTTCATCCCCCAACGCTCAACAAGCCGGGAATGAAGCAAAGGTTGATAAACGCTAAATAATTAATTTAAAACATTAGGTGTATTGGACTTTGGAAGAGATGTCACTTACCAGCGGCAAAGGCTGCATCTACTACACGGATTGTCGTAAAGCTTGAAATCGAACCTTGAAGAAAACTTAACTGGGTTCAACTTGAAAAGATTCATACACCTTTCACTACAGAAGTAGTATGCTTTGCCATTATACTCAACCTTGTACTTTGCAGTATCAGCGTCAACATCTACAAGACATACAGGGTCTTTAACCACGTTAATCACCAAATAGTCATCTCAACCTAGATAGATAAACTTCATTGTTGTCAAGATGAGAAAGAATTGTAAGAGCATTACTTCCCCCAGTCTTCTATTAAACTATCTAAAGCAACTAGAAAATGTCATAGACCACTTCAATCATTAAAACTGGAAATCAGAGATGAAAGACGATTCAAATCATAAATTACATGGTCAACCTCACATTCATTACTGCTTATAACTCCCCTACGATCAATCAAAACACAATTAAAACCTAATTCACCTGGGAAACTTAGGACAGATAAATCATCATCAACTACAACACATCTTTCAGGATTAACCCTCAATATGTCAATTATATTTAACCAGAAAACTTCACTATTCTTCCAAGCATTAAAACATTCTGAAGAAAAAATACCATAGAAGTAACCTGTAATATCTGAAGCCCTCAAACCCCCTAAAATGGAGGCAATATCACTCCCACTTGAAATAAATAAAGGAATATCAAAGGCCTGTAATCCTTCAAGGCAATTCCTCGCATCGTAATATATGCCATCTACCTTGGATGCCACTTCATAATCCAACTTTCTACTAAGCATAAAAATTTCATCATCATTGAAAGAGATATCAACACCAGCAAAATAAAATAACTTCTTCATACATAAAATCTGTGATTCCCTAAAGACTTCAAGGAAATCTCCATCACCAATTCTAGAAGACCAATATCCTTCAAACCACTCATGAGTCAACTTCTCGGCATGCAACCAAATATCTAAACTTCCATTAAACCATTCCTTAAGAATTAAAGATAAAGTAAAAGGATATTTTTCACTTATAACTTCACGATTACATAACGTACCAAACCAATCTAGTAAAATATTTTCTATCAAATATATTGCCACTTATAAAATGCAAACTTCTCCTTATTAATCTTCAGTATAGCTATAATCTATAAAACACAATCCTCCTGAACTAGATCAAACATGTCTAGTACGAAAACCGAAAAACCATAGTCTCCCTAAGCTTAACAGGCAACTCTAAATACTGTTAAAAACTTCAATTTATATGTGAAACATATCACATAGCTCAAATGGGGAGAAACTTGACAAGTAAGATTAGCAGTCTCCTTAAAAGTAAAGATGAAATTTTAGAGTTTGTACGAGAAATGAATCCAACAGATCATGTCATATTATTTTATGAAAGACCAGTAGACAAGTATAATGTTTTATTCACATACTTGATTTCAGGTATAGAAAAAGGTTATGCTGGAATATATGTAGCAGGGGAAGATACACCAGAAAAAGTCAGAAAGAAAATGAAAGAGTATGGTATTGAAATTGAAAAATATGAGAAAGATGGAGCATTAGAAGTGATAAGCTATGAAGGATGGTATATTAAAGATGGAAAAGTTGATCCAAAATACACTATAAATCTATGGAAAAAGAAGTATGAAAAGGTGAAAGAGCTAGGATTTAAGAACTTAAGAGCAACAGGAGAAATGTCATGTTTCATAACACATAACCTAATAGATGGATTGCTGAAATATGAGAGAATGCTTCATAAAAAACTAGAACTAGCAATGATGGGGCTATGTGCATATAATATGAAATTAATCCTAGAAAAAGGTGTGAGTGAAATATTCCCAGAACTAATAAGGACACATAGATATATAATAATAGTAGGACCAAAAGATGCTGGATTAACTATAGTGGTTTAACCATTAAAAACCACGTGAAATTCACAGAACGAATCCCCTTTTGCAACACACTTATCTTCCATTACATTAACCTTCCTCCTAGTATACTTGCTTATCAATCCAGCAATTATACCTCTCTCTAATTGGCTTGAGGGGCCACTAGCACCATGTTCTAGAGCAATCATACATTCCCATAGATCATAGGCTCTAATGATAATTTCACTTTCATTAGATAGTCTAGTGTAATGTAACTTAACAATTTCTCCTCGATAACGCCCTAACGCAAAAGCCTCTAACAATAACATTTCAATGGCTTCATTAAGATCTCTAATGCCTCGATTCATATAGTTTTCAGCCTCACTTTCACCCATAAGAAAGCCAGTATAATAAATTAGAACTAAGCCTCCACTCCCAAACTTTTCTTTAATCATTACACTAATTGATTTCATAGCTGTCTTTGAAAAGAGAATATATCTTCGATTAAGATTATCAACTAATGGAAAATGGCAAAAATCAAAAAGAACTCCCCATGGATGAGGCTTTACGATTTTTACTTCAATTACACCCATAATTCCCAGAAGTGCACTCTTGACAATACTTGGATCTCTCAGTTCTTCTGGAAATTCTGTTAATATGAACAATATAGTTCTATGCCCCCGTTTAACCATGGGTGGAAAATTTATCGATAAAGTGTTAAGGTTGTAACTATCGAATATAGCGAAGATTCTTGCTAAAACACTAGCCATATTGATGGCTTTAATTTGAAAGCCAAAAACCCTCTCATTCTTGATGAATATAAGGTTTCCTAAAAATAATGGATAAGCTCTCTCATCTAACTTCTCATTGAGAGCAGACACAGCAACACCTCAACGCATATATATTTAATTAAATTCAGGCCATTCTACAATAAATTGTTCTATATCCAAATATGAAATTTACAGTTAATAAGTCTTACAGATAGTTACTATAATTAAATATTTCAAATAAAATAAAATTAAAAGCAAACTTCATTAAAATTAGAAACAAATATAAAATGTAACTTTATGAGCAAAATATTATTTAATAAGAATTCAATTTTGCATATAATCTAAAAAAGAAAATGAAGCTGAAGACATCTCTTCAAACCTTCCTACAACAAATATGGCTTCAAGCTGATCCTTAATCTTTACTTCAAAACATAGCTAAATACTCTCTAAATAATAAAACTTGCTTCGCTAAATCTTGATACACTATATTACTTTCAGCATGAACATCAACAATTTATTAAAATTTAAAAGTTACCAGTATCCTAGTAATGGATTGCTATATAATATGATGTAGTAAGGATTACAAATCCATGACATATCGAAGATCGACTATTCTTTCACAATGCATATTGAAACTACAAGTCTTAGAACTTAGACAAGAAATAAAGCTTGAATAAAAACTCTCTTGGAAGAGCTACTTAAAATCCGTAATTTATTAGCTCTTGTCTCATCAGATTAAAGTACTCTTCATGAAATTTCATTTTGAGTAAATAAGGGGAATGCAATGGACTTTAGTGTTGTGAAATATGAAGTCAAAAGTAAATTTTATATCTAAGAATATTATATACTTGGATAGGTGACATTAATGTTTGATGAACTACAGGGAGAATGCAAACATCATAAACATCACAAGCACCATGGACATCCACACATGTTCTTTAGCAAAACCCCGGTAAGAGGGCTCCTACACATACTTATATTAAAAATCCTAAAGGATAGTTCAATTCATGGAGGAGAAATCTATCGTCAGCTAAAAGAAAGATATGGTATAGATGTACCGAAACCAATAATTTATGGAGTGTTAAGGAGAATGGAGAAACTTGGTCTACTACTCTCTAAATGGCATATAAAGGAGGAGGGGCCTGCAACAAGAGTTTACATCATAACTGAAGAGGGTATTGATTATCTAGAAGAAGCATTGGAAAAAATTAGGAAAATTAGAAAGATTATTGACAAAGTAATAGCATAAAATGTTAATAATTATCTAAGATTTCAACCAACTTTATACTTGGACATAAAAACTAAAGACTTTAAAAACCTAAGATAAAAAATAATTTGAAATGGGAAATAGAATTGATGACAAATATAAAGTTGTCATGGATTTCGCAAGAAAAATGATGGTAGAAGCAGATTCTGCACATGACTTCCAGCATGTAATGAGAGTCTATAAGCTATGTCTACTAATAGCTAAAGAGTACCCAGAAGTAGACTTAGACGTTTTAGTCACAGCTACTCTACTCCACGACATAGCTAGAGCAAAAGAGGGAGAAGGATATGATCACGCAGTTCTAAGTGCAGAAATGGCAGAAGAATTCTTAGAAAAAATAGGCTACACAGAAGAGAAAATAGAGAAAATAAAACACTGTATACTTTCACATAGATTTAGGGGAAAAGTTGAGCCAAAAACAATTGAAGCAAAAATATTATCTGATGCAGATAAGCTTGATGCATTAGGCGCAATTGGAATCGCTAGAGCATATATGTTAGCAGGGAAATTTAATCAGAGAATATACTCAGAAATGTCTACATCAAAATATATAGAAGAAAATTTGATTAATGGAAAAGTTAAAGACATGTCAAAGCATACACCAAACATTGAATTTGAAATTAAATTAAAGAAGATACCAGAAAGATTATATACTGAGAAGGCAAAGCAAATTGCTAAAGAAAGATACAAGTTCATGTTAGAATTCTTTGAAAGATTAAAGAAAGAAATTAAGGGAGAAAAATAGGTTGAACATAACAATTCAATTGCTTTCCATCATAAACATATTCACGTACTCAATAAAATAAGAGAAGAAGACAATTTTGCCAAATCCTCTTTCTTTCTCCCTCATGTCAAAATTTTTCCCCTAAGACAACTGGCAACTTAGACGCAATTATGAAGGTTTATCAAGTCTGAGTCTCTTAAGCCTTTTACTAAACTCCCTAAGACATGTTGGACAGCAGAAATAAAGACGTCTATTATGTATTATATGGGTTAATGCTTTACCTATAATTTCCTTACCACAATAATCACATTTCAACTTTATAATGCTTAGAAATTCTGGAAATAATGATTTTGATATAGATTTTAAAACGATGCTTAACTCGAAGGGCAAATTGTAGTTGGATAGCTTATTAATTAGATTTTCAAGACTAGTCATATCAGGAATTCTAGCAATACAGACTATGTTTCGCTCACCACTAGTTACATAGATATTTGTTACCTCACTCATCCCCTCAAGTTCACCAACAATTTTATCGATATCAGGAGATTTAATCCAAAAAATAACTTGAAAACCTTTAAGTAAATCTTCATCAATAACTGCTGTAAAACCCTTAATTAACCCTGAGTTTAAAAGTTTTTGAATTCTCTTTCTAGCTGTAGGCCGACTAATACCTACCTCACGTGCGATATCTGAAATTGAAGCTCTAGCATTACTAAGGAGAATACGGAGTATTGCATTATCAATTTCATCCAGCTTCATCATCTAACCTCGAAATAACCTAGAATAATTCAGTTAACACTAATACAAAAATATTTCAATCAGAAATCATAGTTGAATTGAATGAAGATAATTAAGTAGGGTGAACTTAAATTATTTCAACTATATTCAAATACTTTAAATCTTATTCACAATATTTGAAAGATAACCTTCTTGAAGTGATAGATTCTCAAATCACAAATGAGGATGCCTATAATATTTTGATGATATTATGGGAGCCATGGCATAAGTTAAGGCAGTTTCCCAAGCCATTTGCCTATTAATAATACCCCTAGTAAATATTCCAACTGCACCCATCTTTTTCTTAGTATCCTTAATACCAGTCAATTCATCTATGAGGGCACCTAACTCTAAACCCTCAAAGACCTTATTTACAATATATCTAGGAAGCTCCATATACACACTACATCCAAGAAAATATTCCCCTAATTTATTCATCACTGCACACCAACCGGTAAGAAAATACTTTTCAAATTTCCTTACAATTCCACCCTCCATTCCAACTCCAAGATCAGCATTGACTTTCGTTAAGGCATTTCTAGCCCTATTCTTCGCACCACTAACAATTTCCATTTCACCTATAGGAGTATGCTTCACACCAGATTCCACTTGAACTGGAATTACAGTAACTGTCTCCCCATAAATTCGCTTCATAACATTATAAGTCGCCTTCACCTTAACAGGATTAATAGAGCCAAGTGCCACCCTCAACATGAAAACCCCAAGATAACTTAACAATATGAACTGCTTATAAGTTAAAGTAAAACATTAATCGCTTAGAGATATTTGAACTGAAACAATTAATTGGTGAGTATTATGAAGCTTCACAAAATAGCTTCAAAAACCATTAGTCTACCAGAAGACTTCTCATTCAAATTAACAGCTTCAACCTATAATTTTTCATGGTATTTTAATGGATTTGAACTAACCATTCCAATCAGCCATGAAGAGCCAATCATAGCAATAGTGAGAGAGGAAAACTCAAGAAAGTTAAAGATAGCCTTATTCTCCCAAAATAAAATTAATTACATCAATGATCCTTTTGAAGAGGTACAGAATATTTTAGGAATAAATGAAGACCTAAAAGACTTCCATAATATATGGAGAAGAGATCCACTACTCTCCCAATCATACAATCTCCTTAAGGGATTCCATCTAAGGAAGACAAGTCTATGGAACTCACTACTCATAGGAATATGCCAGCAAAATGCAAGCTTTAAGCAAGGCTGGAACATGCTTGCATTAATCCATAAAAACTTAGGACTAAAAGTTGAAATTGAAGATAGAAAAACAACCATTATCCCTCCAAGCACAGAGGAAATAGTGAAAACAAGCATTAATGAACTTAGAAAATGTAAACTCGGCTATAGAGCTGAAACAGTTAAAAAATGTGCTGAAGCATTCCATTCAAAAACTCTTTCGGAAGAAGAGCTACATAAATATGATGAAAAAGATTTAATTGAAATTAAGGGTATTGGAAAGTATACTGTTAGACTAGCATTAATACTATCAGATAGAAGATACAAACTCCCTCCAATTGATAGATGGCTTGCTAGAATTATAAGTGAAGTTTATGGTGTACCAGTAAAGAAAGCTGAAGAAAAATGGATTTCCATATGGGGAAAATGGTGTGGATTAGCTGCATTTATCACAACAATAGCTCTCGACGCTGAACCATTAACCCAAGCCCTAAATAGAATTAGAGAGAAAAGACTTACACCAACACTTAATGAAAAAAGAATAACACCACTAACCCTCTGGAAACACATTTAAAATAACAGCCATATTCAGCTCCAAAGCAAAATTAATAAAGCAAACAATGACTGAAAGAAAGATATAGAATATAATTGACAAACAAACATGTAAACCAAAAGATAAACATAAAACTTATCCCAGTAAACAATATTAGAAAGTTGTGAGCGGGGGTTGCCGAGCCAGGTCAAAGGCGCAGGGCTTAGGACCCTGTGGCGAAGGCCTTCGTGGGTTCAAATCCCACCCCCCGCACCACTAATGTTTGAATAAGGCACGTTCAAGTTTAAGTGTTTAAATTATACTTGGGGTTCAGCTTACATAGGCATTGGTAAGCCTATGTGAGCCTTGGGCTTCATCAGGTTCAATCCCCTTCTTGAGTTCATAGGAGGCTTATCATTGCCCTCAGCCCCTATCGGGGTAACCCCACTCCTCTCCTCATCCACACCTTCCACCTAGGGATCATTAGTTTTATCACCACATGGTAGAAGGTGCTTGGAGAGGGAGGAAAACCCCTCATCTCAAGGTATATGTTTATCGCACCACACAGTTGTCTATCTAAAGTCAAACCGCATCTAGGACACTTTACCACCCGCCCCTTTCGGAGCTTCATCAACCTCTCTCCACACATGGGGCATGTGGATGAAGTTCCTCTAGGATTGACCAGCATAACCCTACTCTTATAGCTCATGTGCTGGACTATCATCCTCCAGTTCTGTTTTGAAACATCCCTATTGTGCTTCCTGCTCTTAGTATACATCCCTTGCTTTTCTAAGTCCTCAAATCCATGCATAGCGTTAGGAAAGATTCTGATTAACTCCGTGGTCAGTTTATGTACGAAGTCCTTAGCCCTATTCCTCTCCCTTTTGCCATGTTTTGAGACTATGGACTTTAACGAGGGTTTCTTCGAGGCAATACTCTGAGCCCTCCCCCTCTTGATCTCATGTACTCTGTGGATGTGATATAGCCCTCTTAGGTCAACTCTAATCCACCCATATTTTGGTGAAAAACCATCCAGACTGCACTTGTTCAAGTCCCAACCAATGTACTCTGTTGCACTTCTCTCCTTCAACGGCTTCCTGAAGGTTATTATCAGTTCATCTTCCTTTAAGATTAACTCTCCAAGGTCACATCCCCTAACCCTCCTCCTAAACCACGCTCTCGATAAGTCAAATTCTAGGTAGAGTTTTCTAGGTTTGATGGTCATCCTAATCCTATAATCTCTGTAGGTGTACAATGTCTCCTTAACCCTGACGAACCTCCTCTTAACCATTGGCTTCCTCTTCTTTCTCTTACCCCTGATGTAGTTCCTTTTCCAAGAATTGATTATTGAGTAAGCAGTCTTTATTGCTGAATCTACATAGTGTGATGCATAGCTCCAGTCCTTGAGTAGAGTATTCCTCAAACTCCTCTTGAACTCCCTGGACTTGGGGATTACTGGAATTAGTCGCTTTACATAATAGTACCTCTTCACATTTCTTCCTCTCCGCTTAACCACGTAGTAGTTCTTCTGTCTTTTTTTCAGTCCATGTGATGTTATCCCAGATAGTGTCTATTGTTTTTTGTAGGAGATACTTGTAACTGCTCAAAAACTCCTTGACATCGTAGTTGTGCTTTATCTTATAGCTAAGGGTCACGTATGAGTTGTTTTGCACCCTCAACCACCTTCTTATACTTATGACTCCTCATTCCATACAATTTACCAGCAAAGTGGGATATTATTGTGATCAAATCCTCAATTAGCTCCTCCTTTGGACTCTTTTCCACCCTGTTTATCACTATGATCTCAGTTCCATAGCTCTTGAAGAACTCCTCTAAGGTCTTGAACCTGAACCTCACCAGTCTATCTGGATATGCTATGATGACCTTTGAAACCTCCCTATTCATAACCATCTTTAGCAGTTTCTGGAAGTTCCTCCTGTTTTCCTTTAATCCAGAACCCACATCTTTGAGTATCTCTACCTCCCATCCCTTCTCCCTAGCGTAGTTCTCTATAAGCTCAATCTGTCTCTCTAAGTCATCTCTCTGGGTATGTGATGAGACTCTCGCATATCTAACCACTTTCCTCTTCTCGTGAATTCCTAGAATCCTCCTTATCTCGCTCTCAGGAACCCTTCTCTTACCACCAATAGTCCTAACACACCTAATCTTACCCTCCCTATCCCACTTCTGAATAGTCCTAATATGTACACCTAGTAGCTTCGATGCCTCCTTCATGGTGTATAGTCGTTCCACCATTACCCTTCAAATATTTAACAGTTTCAGTGGGCGTGTTCTTAGAAGTTGTTAGAGTACTTATAAAAGTTGGTTTTCCCTGAAAAGAAAATTATTCAAGCCGACAAGTGAATTAGATAACATAATGATAAAGTTTAAGTTAAACTTCCATATTCACTTGTCAATTAATTTATGGAGATAGCTAAACTCAATGTTAAAATAGATTTATATAGAGAGTCTATTTGGTGTAGGTTATGAGCTCCGAATTATATAATGAAATATATACGAATGGAATTATTGGACCTAAAGTTGAGATGACTGGACCTATTGCTGATGGAGGGAAGATAAAGTTTCTCACTGCTCCCGGCTGTTGGGGGCCAATGATTACTCCAACTTTGAGGGGAGGACATGAAGTTAATGTTCCAGTTCTAGTTGAAGGAGCTGACGTTGGAGATGCAGTCGCAATATATATTGAAGATATTAGGGTCAAGTCTAAGGCTACATCCTCTGGTGTTGATCAACCTGTTGAAGGAGCCTTTATTGGGGACCCATATGTAGCTAAGAGATGTCCAGTTTGCCATGACCCATGGCCTGAATTTACAGTTGAAGGAATTGGTCAAGAAGCTATTAAATGTAAAAAGTGTGGTGCCCCATCTAGTCCATTTAGAATGGTTAATGGCTATACTATTATCTTTGATGAAAAAAGAAAATTTGGCCTAACAGTAAATGAAGATTTAGCTAGAGAAATAGCTAAAAGTGCAAGTGAATATTCAGCTATACCAGTTAATTCAAAGCAAGTCTCAATATTAACCTTCGGTAAAGCAGACATTATTGGTTTAGCTTCAAGATTAAGGCCTTTTATGGGGCAATTGGGAACTACACCAGCAGTAAATATACCAGATTCACATAATGCTGGAGACTTTGGATACTTCCTAATAGACGCTCCACACCCATATAGAATTACTAGAGAGCAGTATGAGAGGGATCTAACTGATGGCCACCTAGATGTAAACTCAGTTAGAGCTGGAGCAATACTAATAGCACCAGTTAAAGTTAAGGGTGCAGGAATCTATGCTGGAGATGCACATGCAATGCAAGGTGATGGAGAAGTAGCCGGCCATACAACAGATATTACAGCTGAATTAACCGTGAAAGTTAAGGTAATTAAGGGATTAGCTTTAGATGGACCTATATTACTACCACCGGAGGAAGATCTGCCTCCCCTAGCTAAACCGTGGAGGAAAGAGGAGTGGGAGGAAATATTAAGGCTAGGTAGACAGTATGGCATAGAGCCAGAGCCAGTGGCTCCAATACAGATAATAGGTTCAGGACCCACTATCAATGAAGCAGCAGTCAACGGCTTTAAAAGAATAACAAAACTACTTGACATGAGTATTGAAGAAGTAAGAAATAGAGTTACAATATCAGGAGCAGTAGAAATAGGCAGACTACCCGGAATAGTTCAAGTAAGCCTACAAGTACCCATAAGAATTCTAGAAAAACTAAATATAGCTGAAATAATAATCAGACATTATAAATTACAATACTAACCATGAATTAGGTAACATTAAAGTTCAAAGGAAGAAAGCATATGAAGACACGTATAAGTTGGAAGGAGAAAATGAAGAAGAAACAAAAAATAGTCGACATACCACCAAGAATGATTAAAAGATTTGGAGAAGGAAAAATGTTAATACCAAGCCCACTTGACATTGATGTATTAATAAGGAAAGTTGAAAAGGGCAAACTTATAACTCAAAGTCAAATTAGAGAGAGACTAGCTGAGAAATATGGAGTTAAAGTTACATGTTCATTAACCACAGGAATATTCCTGAAAATAGTAGCTGAAGCCACAGAGGAGGATATTAGAAATGGTAAAAAGCAAGTGACACCATACTGGCGAGTAGTTAAAGATGATGGTAGCTTAAACCCAAAATTCCCAGGCGGAGTGGAGGTTCAAGCCAAACGTTTAAGGAAAGAGGGGCACATCATCTTGAAGAGTAGAGGTAAGAAGCCACCACGTGTAAAAGATTATGAAAAATACTTGCAAAATTTAGTTGATCTTTTAGATCAATTTTCTATTTAAGCAACATAAATTAAAGCGTAATACCCTAAGAGATAATGACATGAAAAAGTGTAATGGACATATTACAATAAGTGAAGTCCAGCAAATGGTGGAGAAGTTTTTAAACGAGATGTCATCTAACTGGACATTAATGCATAATAGATTTTACATCTTCACACATATGATTGAAGAAGTTGGAGAAGTAGCTAGAAATATAACCTATCTTGAACTTAAGAGAAGAAATAAAAACTTTGAAGAAGCCAGAAGCCAATTATCCAAGGAATTATCTGACGTTCTATATCATATCTTCAAAATAGCAATTGCCTATCAAATAGACCTTGAAAAATCATTCCTGGATAGACTGGATGAAATAAGAAGAAGATTCAAGAAAGATTAACCATTATGAAATGAAAAGTAGACTAAAAGCTTTTTGACAATTAAATATTTTAAATTTCCAAGTCCACCTTAAGCACAGAGGGAATAGTATTGGTAGATGAAGATTTACCGATTTTTGAATTGGAGAGATGGCAGAGCTTAAGGGAGAATTATGCAAGAGTATTGTTGAGTGAAAGTGGTGTTGAACCATTAACTATTGCCGAACTAAAAGAACTTATTGGAAAACCATTATTTGAAGAAGAATTAAAAGTCAGCTATGGCTGGACTAAGGGGAGTCCAGAACTGAGAAAAGCAATATCTGAAACCTATAGAGCTAAAAAATGAAGAAAACATTCTAGTAACAAGTGGAAGCTCAGAAGCCAACCTACTAACAATATTATCAGTAGTTAAAAGGGGAGAACAAGTCATAGTGGAAATGTCAAACTACATGCAAATATACAATTTACTAAAATGGAGAAAAACAAAGATTATTGAAGCTTGGAGGAAACCCGAAGAAAATTTTGAACTCAACTTAAACAAGCTCATCAACACTATAAGAGATGTGAAGCCTAAGGCAATATTCATAACAAATCCAAATAACCCAACAGGAATGATCCTATCAAGCAAAGAATTAGCTGAAATATATAATGAAGCCTCTAAATTCAAATCCCTAATGATATTCGATGAAGTTTATAGAGGATTAGAGCATAAAGAGCAAACTGACAGCTTAGTTGAAATAGGCAGTATTGAAAATGTAATTGTAACAAGCGGATTATCAAAGGCATATGGACTACCAGGACTAAGGATAGGCTGGATAATAGTTAAAGAAAAATTAATTGAGAAGATGTGGAGCATAAAAGATTATACAAGTATTTCACTATCCAAATTAAGTGATTCATTAGCAACCAAATACCTAGATGAAAATGTTAGAAGCAAATTGTTAGAGAGAGGAAGAAGAATAGTCAAAAGAAATAAGGAAATCCTAAGTAAAGTATCTGAAAAATATGGGGATTTAATGAAAATTTACCATCCAAAAGCGGGAGCATACTTTATTGGGAAGTTTAAGTGGTCAAATGACAGCAATAAAATCTGTGAAAAACTATTCAGAAACTATGGAATACTAATCTGTCCGGGCGAGACATTTAAACTTAAGGGATATGCTAGAATTGGAATGGGTCAATCCCCAGAGAAATACGAAGAAAGTATAAGGGCAATGTTTAATGGACTTATGAGGTTAAGAGATGAAATGAAGCAATCATCCATTAAAGCATAACAGACTACATTCCATGTGAATGAGGCTACTTCAATATGGATTTAAGATCCCTCAACCTATGAATTAACATAAACTCCTTTGCCCTCCTTCCAATTTTAACTGCCTCTTTTTCGCTTAAGTGAATTTCATTCACGCCTTTACCCTCTGGCCATGTAGCCTCTAGAATCGCTAAATCAGCACCTTCTACCTCATCTTCAAGTGTCTTTATGAAGCCAGTATCACCGCTATAAACTATTTTCAAATCTCTATATAGAATTGTGTATCCCATTGCAGGGATTAAGGAGCCATATGGCTCCATCCTTGTACTTCCACGATGAACAACTTTGAAAGCTTTAACTGTTAATGGCTCAATTTTAATTATATCTTGATCTTCAACTTCAATTAAGGCTATTTGATATGTAAGTTTCGATTTACGGAAAGTTCTCAACACTTCAATGAGCTTCTTTGCTACTTCTGATGGTCTTGGAACAATTATTGTTAATGGTTTTTCTCTTCCAATCATGTGCATGAAGTCCATTAACGGATATAGGCCGCCAACATGATCAAAGTGCTCATGTGATATCAGTATGGCTGAAATATCACTAAATAATTCTGGTTTGTAATAGTGATTGAAAAGCAAGTCCCTAAGCACTCCTGAACCACAATCAAGAAGAATATCAACATTCTCCCAAGTTGAAATCACTATTTGAGTTGCAACTCCTGGAAGAGAAAATAGAACTTTAACCGACAGACCGTTTTTACTCCAAAACTGATCCATATAAACCACTACACAAACATTTTCATAATAGTAGAAATGTTTAGTGTATAAAATATTTAGAGGAAGAGGAAAACTTAGTAACCCAATTAAACATTAAACTGATACTTATTACAACTATAGAACAATAAATCTATTGAAGAAAGCTAGGAGTTAATATATAATGGTGAAAGATGTTGTTTGAAGAAGAGAAGCCAATTATAGGAGTAATACATCTGCCACCCCTACCAGGCTCACCAAGATATAAAGGAAATTTTAACAACATAATAAAGAGAGCACTAAGAGACGCAAAAAGTTACATGGAAGGTGGAGTAAAATATGTCTTAATTGAAAACTTCGGTGATAAACCATATCAAGTGAGAGTAAGAGAGAAAGAAACAATAATTGCTATGAGCATTATTTCTAGAGAGATAGTGGTAAAATTTGAAGAAAAATTGAAAGTAGGAGTAAATCTATTGAGAAATTCAGGTCCAGAAGCCATGGCAATCGCATACTTAACGGGAGGGAAATTCATTAGAGTAAATGCATTATGTCAAACAATAGATGCCCCTGAGGGAATATTACGTCCAGTTGCAAGGGAAATAGCAGAAACAATCTTCAAGTTAAAAATAGAAGATAATGAAGTTAAAATCTTAGCAGATATAAATGTAAAGCATGGACAACCCTTAACCAAAAGAAGCATAAATCAAGTCATTAACGATACAATAGAAAGGGGAAATGCATACGCAGTAATAATAACTGGTCCAAAAACAGGAACACCACCAAGACTTGACCTACTTAAAGAGGCAAGAAAAAGTAGAGCAAAAATATTCATTGGAAGTGGAATAACATTAGAAAACATCAAAAATTACTGGAAATTTGCTGATGGCTTCATAATTGGAAGTTACTTTAAAGTTAAGGGAAAAACTGAAAACCCTGTAGATGCCAGAAAAGTAAGGAAGCTGATTAACGAATACTGTAAATTAAAGAGGTCCACATAAATTAGGTAAACAATAAGTTATAGTAACACAAGATTAAAATTAGGTTAAAAATGAAGGTTTATCTAGCTGGATTTAAGGAGCTAAGCCTAATAGACTATCCAGATGAGCCATCATGTGTATTTTGGTTTGCTGGATGTAATTTCAGATGTCCATACTGCTATAATCATTCAATGTGGGAAATAAGAGAGGAGCAAGCTATGGAAATTGATAAGCTAAAAGAGTTTATGGAGAGATCATCAATATTGTCAAGGGCATGTAAAGTCACGGGGGGCGAACCTACACTTCAATCAAAGGCACTAATAGAACTAGGATTAAAGGCACATGAAATTGGAATGAAGTTTGGTATAGATACAAATGGTTCAAATCCAGAAGTAATCAGAGATTTATTGTTTAAATATAGTTGTTTGGATTGTCTAGCAATTGACATTAAGGCACCATTCAACATTGAAAGTTATGAGAAAGCAATAGGTATACATGTAAGCAGTAGATTAATCCATAAAATAAAGGAAACAATAGAAATTGCATTCAATTCCAATGTAAAACTTGAATTAAGAATCCCATTAATTCCATCAATAAATGACTCATATGAAGCATTAGATAAAATATCCTCTGAACTAGTTAAACTTGGCTATCTAGACAAATATAATGAGAAGAAACTCTCACTCATATTAGCTGAAGTAATAACTGAGGAAAGTGCAGAACAAATAATGAGAAAAGCTAGAAAAATAGAAGTGAATGAAATAATTGAACTAGCATCAAAAATGAATCTCCCAGGAGTATTCATTAGACATAGGAAGCTTGGTGGAAAAGTATTAGTGGATGAAGCTATTAAAACTTTGAAACCTTAACTCTATATCGATCTAGAAGCTCCCGTTTTTTAGCTTCATTCCATCCACTCACATCCTGATAATATCCTGTAACTCTACTCCACCAACATACATCACTTGAATTACAATATGGACAGTGCTTATGAAGTAAAGAGGAAACCCTTCCACAAGAATTACAGATAGTCAAGTCCTTAGTGTATGCAAAATATCCGATTTGAGTCCTTGTAGCTATTCTCTCAGTAACTTTAAGTAGAGCATTTGGATCAGGATAGGCTTCTCCAAGCCATATATGAAAGATATTACCCCCAGACAATATTGGGAAAAATTTATGTTCAATTGATAATTTTCTACTCAATGGAATATTTGCTCCAACATATATATGTGTACCATTAGTATAGTAGACTGGAACATCACGCTCACCCCTACTTAACATTTTCTTAGCACTTTCAACGTCACCCTTAACTGTCCTCTCAGCCATAGATCTGAATTCATCAGACAATAGATCACATACTGCAAGTCTCTGGGCACAACTCTCTGCAGGAGTTCTTGCCAATGCAAGTTTAATTCCATGCCTAGCTTCAAGCTCCTCCTTATACCTTCTCATATGAAGAAGCACTTTAACTAATAATCTAACAGCATCATCAGATTCATGTAATTGATATCCAGTATGCCATTGAGCCATCTCATTTCCACCAACAACACCTATAACATATACAAGTTCATTGAAATCAACTGCAGGTGCCCCCCTCTCACCAGTTCTTGGATCTCTAGGCCTCTGAGTAGCGAAGGGCAACCTACCATTTTGAATCATTAAATCCATCCATTTCATCTTAGACTTAAATACATCTACAGCTAAATCCATCAATCTAAATAACTCTTCTAAAAGGAGATCATCATCACCCCTAGCCCTATATGCTGCCCTAGGAAGATTAAGTGTCACAACTTGCCATGCACCCATACTGAAATGCTTACCATCAACAAAATACATTTTATCATGAAATTCAGGATCACTCTCAGGAGTCTCAGTAAATGCGTAAGCGCAGCATTGATAGCAGGAAACCCCCTTACCGTAGCCACGATATGCTGGAATAGCATTATCGAAATATGGTGTTCCAAATTTAGCTACAACTCTATGAACTGCAAGCCAATCCTCATAGTAATCCCCATTAAAGAATTCAGGAGTAATATAAGTCTCAAGTTTAGGGAAGTTGAAGGGTTTACCCCAAAAATCACCTTCAAGTGCAACTTCATAAATTGCCCTAAAGAATAAGCGAGCCTCATCCTCATAATCACCATATGTATCAGGCCCAACACATCCCCTCAAAACTACAGGCTTATCTCTCCAAATCCTAGGCACACCAGGAGAAAGCTGAATATTAGAGAAAACTAGCTGACCTCCACGTGCAACATAGCATTGAGTGTTATGAAGTAGAAATTGTCCCAAATGGCCACCGGAAAAGTTTTCAAAACCTAAAACTTCAATATCATAGACATAACCATTGGAAGATTCAACTTCTTCAATTGAAACTATTTCCTCAGCTACTAATTGACCATTTAGAAGACTAGATAAATCACCTATTTGAAAGGCATGATTTCCCAACTTCTTTAAAACTGTTTCGATAGTAACACTTTTAACTTTAGGATTAAAGGCACTTGGAAGTCTAGTCCTTTTAAGTTCCTCTCTTAATTTTTTGAATAATGGTATTCTACGTTTAATTTCTCTACCCTTGGACTTCGATAGTATGTAATTTAGTTTGCTTGCATCCTTGAGATTTGGAATTATTTCCAATAACCTTGAGATATCTCGCCGACCAGTTATAAGAATTCTATAAATCACCTTCATCTCATTTTTAGTGAAACGAGTAATTCTCCTACGCTTCTTTATAATAGGATAGAGACCTAGTCTTTGTAATAGAAAGACTAGTCCATTGGCTAGGCTTCTAGAAACAGTATCGAATCCCACTCGATCTTTACAAGTAAAGCCATCTCCCCTATGATAGGCAAAAAGAAATTCTGAAATCAATTTTAAATTAAGTTTAAAGAGTATGGGAGGGATGTGCTTCTCATGGGAAGTAGGTCCAGCACCAAGTAATCTACTGAAAAGAAGGGCGTGAATTTTACCACCAAACCTAATAGACCTCTTATTCCTAAGGGGTTCAACACCAAATAATTCTTTTACATAAATTGAAATTTCATCCCTAATGCACTCATCAGAAATAGACATTATAACCCCTAAATCTAAGTGCTTCTTACATATTGATCCCTTAGCAACATAGTATCCCAGTAATCTCAAGAGACCTTCATTTAAAGTTAATAGACATGGAACATAAGGCCTCTTATGGTAGGGTGGCACTATTTTAGCGTCAATAAGTTCTTGGCGATCCAATTCAAGTGAAGCAACAACCTTGAGAGGAATTCTACGACGAGCAAACCATCCCTCAATAGCTTTATCGGTGAAACCTAATTTTAACCCAATAGTCTTGATATTAGATTTATATTTGAGTAAAACATGTTCAGCCAAGTTAACCCTATAATTGCCTAGTTCATTTAAGAGGCCTCTCGATTTTATGAGGTTAATAAGATTGATTTCCTCTATATTATCTGAAGGTGGAGGCCAACATCCAATTGCAACTATCCAGTCACCTTTAGTCAGTTCCCTCGCCCTAACAGGTACAATATATCCATCATCATTTATAGTGAAGAGTGAGTGGTCTCCAGTAACTCTCACTATTCTACCATTCCTCGTTGTAATCTGTATTAATGGTTCATCGATACTATGCCTGATTATGGCTGTAGCATCAACAAATCTCACTTTTTTCGCTACAGGATCATAACAACAAACTTTAAATTTAGGACCATAAAGAACATCTAAATTAAGTTTAAAACTACCTTTAGCCCCATCAAAGAAACTATCTAAATATTCACCGGCCTTAACCAGTTTAAGCTCACCTGAATTCTCCACCACTAAATACTCATCAGCATCAATACTGAGCTCATAGAACATCATTTGAGCCAACTGTTTAATTTGACGATAACTCAAACCCTCCATGAAGGGAGCTAGAAATACATTATAGTTATAGAAGCCTTGGCCGCCAGCAAAATTAGTCTGTGCAGCTGCCAAAACCTTAACTGAATGGAGAACAGCTACTTCAGGATGCTTAGCAGGTCCAGCTACACTAGTCTTAAATCCAGTACCGTCAGGCATCAATCCATAATAAAGATAATAGCGGAGGTCATGATCTTGACAGTTATGTACTATTATTCCAGTCAAATTTGAGTAGCAATGTTCTTCACTATCTACCATTAAGTCATACACATAATCATCACAAGGTATCTTTCTAATGGACTTAACCTTTATTTTCCTTTGAGTTACCTTTAAATGCTCATTGAATTTTGAATTTTTAAGACAAAAGCTCCTTAAAAATCTTTGTTTCCTCCCAATTAATTCAAAACCTTGAGATAAAAGGGCTTCAATATCTTCCTTGTAAGATATAGTAATTTGAAACATAGGACGTACTCGATTAAACTTAAAGTGTTTAGATATGCTGGGCGTAATACCGAGTCGCTTGAATATAAAGACGACTTGATCAGCTAATCTTTCAGAACATATTATAAGTGTTAACTGTTGCTTGTTACCTTTAAGTATTCTAACGCTACCATCCCCAGATACTAAACCTGATAGAAAGCCTATTAGAAAATCGGCGGTACCCTTCAAGAAAATAGGGGGTAGAGATGCTTCAAATGATTTCTTATCCAAACCTAAAGCCTTAAATATCTGTGAAACTGTTTTCGAATACAAAACTTCTCGAGGAGTACTTGAATTAACATTTCTTCTCGTATCAAGTCCAAACACTCTTTTACATAGCTTTTTAAATCTATCCAAAATTTCAAAGTCACTATTTTTTATGGCAATTTCCTTACTGTCATAATGACCTTCACTAATATAGAGGCCTAGCAACATACCAAAATCCCTATTCACTGAAAGTTTAGCTTTAACAAAGTTCCTTGACTTTCCAAATTTAATATAAAGCTCCTTAGGAAGAACAATAGATTTCTCCAAATATCTATTATCCTCCAGTATTGATAGGAGCTCAATATACTTGCTAAGGGGCATAAATTTCTTTCTCTTCCAGTAATAGACAGTACTATATGGTATGTTTAACAGCTTATGAAGCCTATATACATTAAAGATTACCACGGGTTTAACATACCAATTATCCTTATCATCAATAATTTTCAGCAAATCAATTTCATTTAATTCATCACATTCAATTTTCCCTACAACTTCAATTTCATCTCCAATTCTCAATTCATCAGCTCTTTTAAAACCATCCTTAGTCTTAACCTTATGGTCAGGAGTGCATTTCAGCTTTAACCCCTTAACAGTTTCAATTTCTAAAAGAAAACCATTATACCGTTTTCTAAACACCTTCCTAACTCTACGGAAAACACCATCAGACAAAACTTTAATTTCCCTATTAGGAACATAGACTTCCCAACCATCTACAATCTCCACTAAATCACATCTCTCAACAAGAGACTTAATTGGCTCTATACATATAACATCACTATTCTGGAATACAATTTTCTCGTCCCCTGAGATACAGAAGGGCCGAGTTCCAAAATACTCTAAGTCATGAATATGAATATCACCTTTTAAATGTGCATCAGCCACATGTAAAGGCAATAAAAGTAGATACTGCTCCTTTGAAAGCTTGTCAGCCTTCTTCTTATGTGAAGTTTCAGGATTAGGTTGAAGATTAGCATTCTCCTTAGCCTCAAAACCTAAACCCAAATCAATTAAATATGCATCATAAACAGGAGTGCCAACCCTAGTCAAAATATTTCTATAAATAATATATTCAGGTTTCTTAACAGACCATTCCAAAAGTATATTATTAACCACCTCACGAATTAATGGAGCACTAACAAAGCTTACATTCATACTAAATATTCTACGCTCAGCTTCACGTGCAATAACTTCAGCCTCCTCCCTAGAAATAGGAGAAATACCAAAAAACTTCTCAGCTAACCCAGTCTCCCTTAACAATTGATCCACAATCTTATTTCTATTCCAAGGCTCAAAGAAGCCACTACTAGTCCTAACCATAACCCTACTCGTAGAAGAAGACTTAAAGGAGCCAAGCCAACCAACATATCGCTTAAGCCACTCAGCCCTATCCAAAACTTAACCCTCCAACAACTCTAAAAGTAAAGATTCATTCAAAGAAGAATCACTAAAAAGATCACTATCCAAATAAAATTTACCATCAACCTCAAGAAGCGGTGAAGAAGCCACAAAAACATCCCTCATAATTAAATCAGCCATAACATCTGGATCAGAAAGATCTCTCTCCTCAAACACTATACCTCTACCTTTAAGCCACTCCTTCAACACCAGACATCTAGGACACAATGGAGTAGTATATAGAATAACCTTAACATGAGACATTGCTGTAAAATATATCCCAAAAAAGCATAATAAAAATACTTGATAATCTTATCAAAAAACATCGATAAACAAGCAATTTAAATATTTACATAGACATGTAAAAATATGAGAGTAAAATTAACAGAATATTATAACATGTCAATCAAACTCAAATCATAACCTTATAATCAAAAATGAAAACAAATTAACTTAACCATAAACCAACAAAAATCAAGAAAAATCACTAATCTTCACATTCATAATCCTCAACCAATTCAAGCACAGACCTACTCTTGATTTCCTTAGGAGGAAACTCATCAGCCTCGAAAGTAACAGCCAACCTAACGATCCTACTCTTAGCCACAGCTAAAACCCACAACTACTTTATCCTCTGCTCACTCCAACCACTATCCTTAAAATACTGGAAAAACTCATTTTTGAAAACATAATTCCTATTAAAATATCTAAAAGGAGTTAACAGCAATCTCTTTAATTCATTCAAATCTATTAAATCCACTCATCAAACCCTAAATTGATAAGTACAAAGTAATATTTCAATCTAACCTCTCTAAGAAAATTCACTCTAACAGCCTAATAGCAGTTTTAGCCTCAACCTTAGAAGGAAACTCGACAATCTCAGGAATAATACCCCACTGCACAATACCACTCTTAGCAATACCCATAACCCATAAATCCTCAATATCCTTTTCCTCCCAACCCTTCTCCCTAAAATAATGGAAAAACTCCTCCTTATACAAGATCTTTTTATCATAATACTTAAAAGGCTCCCTTATCAATTTCCTAAGAATTTTTACATCCGAAAAGCTTTTTTTAACTGACATTTTCTCATCATCTCATTTACTTGAAACATAGTTAAAATCTTTTGTTTCCTTATTGAACTTTTTATTCATCCACTCCTTTGGTATGCTTTCAGGTATCTGTGCAATTTGTTGATTAACTTTGATTATTTCTATGTCGCTAAGTTTTTTATCCCTATATTTTCTATAAATTTCCAACTGTTTTTCCAATCTATAGTCCTTCCAAGTTCCCGGAAGCATTCCATATTCTTTGACAATTAATTCTACTGTTTTTGGACTCTCTATGTATATTTCCCACAATACAGTTATTCTATTATCTTTGCTAACAGTTATTTTGTGAGGGTATATAAAAGAGGACTCTTCCTTGAAAAAATCTTTGTGAAAATATCTTAGAAGGGAGACTTCATCTCTGATGAGATTAGGTCGATTTCTATCTATAACATTCATAATACTTTTTATTAATTGCGAGTCTTTGATTTGTTCTAATAACTTTCCTATAGCCATCTCTCTTCTTTTACCAGGTGGGACTAATTCCTTTATTACTTCTTGTTGTTGGGGTGATAATTTGTCAGTTATATCAATCGCTCGCCCCCATGATATTCTCAAGATTATTCTTCTACCCTTTATGCGTAGTGAGCTTGAACCTTCCTCAGCTAATGTTGCTTGGAAATGGTATTTTCTTAGTTCAGGGTTTGTGAAGATTCTTGGGTCTAGGGTGGGATTTGTTATAGTTTTGTGTCCAGGTTCTACTCCAATTCTACGTAGTATTCTAGTTATGGTTGCATTGATGTTTATTTCATAGTCGTCTTCTGATTTTCGATATTTTGGTGGGTTTGGATTTTCAACTCCCAGCTCTTTAAGTAGCTTTATTATATACCAATGGAGAACTGGGTCTTTGTTTACATACTTGCATTTATATCTGTCAGTTTTCCCTGATCTCAGCGACAATGAACCTTCAT